>NZ_JBMEMN010000003.1:0-123252 GCF_049310905.1 Gudongella sp. DL1XJH-153 | reverse complement strand
AGCGCCGTATACGGAACCGTACGTACGGTGCTGTGAGAGGTCGGTAGATGAAATAATCATCTACCTCCTACTCGATTGTTCTGATGACAACACAGAAATTTTGATCCATAAATTTCTGTGATATGAGTGAACACTTACAGCTTCCCATCCCGCCTCCAACTCATTCATCCTCATCTTCTTCCCATTCTAAGGCTGGCGCAATGCGCCGATCCGCCTTCTCAATCTCTCTTTCCGCCTCTTAAAAGCAGGATAAGAGCAGGATTTAGTAGCAGGAAACTGCACATTTACAGCTGCTATTAATACTCCTTTAACAGCGCCCACTCCGCCTGAAATCTCTGATGAGATCAGTCGAAGCGTGGCTGTCAAAGAAGGGAGGAAGACTCCTCCCTTAAGTGTGATTCTAAGGAGCTGTAATGGCTTCTAAGAGGCTTGAATTAGGGTTTCGTGGGATTGCTCCTCTTTTCTTTTTCTCCTTCTTAGCTTGGCACTATGTGCCAAGTGCCATGATCCTTATCCTGCTCTAATTCCTGCTCAAATTCCTCTTATCCTGATTTCTTTTCCAGGTGCTCTTTCACATGTTTTTATTCTTTTTATCAGGGAAGAACATTTAGCCAATTTGTCTAAATACTCTTCCAAAAGGAGGGGGTTTTGAGGTAAAAAGATGAAAATGAAAAGGAAGAACATTTAGACAGAAAAATGGAGGAAAAGAGTCTGAGATGTAGTGAAGGAGAGGGGTTGAGGTGGGTAGGAAGGGGAAGAGTGAAAAGGAAGGGGATTTTTAAACAGGGACAATTGTTGTGTTCCAATAAAATAGAGTTCTTAACCCAAAAATAAACTTCTAAACACTAAAGAGTAATTCGCAGCTAAACCCTGCGTTTTGCTCTTATTTATTTTCCCACTTTAATTCAGGCAGTTGTCCTCTGTTTAAGGATGCATTTTGAGAAAATTGAAGCATCAATAATTCCAGATATATGGCATATATATCTCGCATGAATGGTATAATGTTGTAAACAGAGCTTAATGATTCACATAAGTAGAATAATGTTAAATATACGCGTATATAAAGTAGGGCTATAATGTCAGTTAAAGAATTATACTTGTGTTAATTTGCTGCTTATTTTTATCAAAAATGTTTTTATGGTTAATAATTTTTTTAGAATAGGAGATGTTATTCAATGAACAAAATAGTAAGTGCATCGCCAAAGGACATAGATTTATTAGCTAGTCTAGAAATCAGATCTGAATCTTATTGGGGATATGATTCAGATTTTATGGATAAATTCAAGAGAATATACTTAATTACTGAAGAATTTATATTAAATAATCCAACTTATATTCTAAAGGACGATGAAATAATAATCGGTTTTTATGGAATATTGCTAGATAATGATGAGGTCTCATTAGAATATCTATTTATAGAGCCTGCGTATATTGGAAAAGGATATGGCAAAATGTTATGGAAGCATGCTCTTGAAGAATGTAAAAAGCTAGGCATTGGAGAGTTTACAATTATAACTAGTCCAGATGCAAGAGGGTTCTATTTGAGATTGGGAGCAACTGTTTTTAGTCAAGTAGATTCATTAATATCAAAGGGAAATAAAACTCCTAAACTTATCTATAGATTGTAATCAAATTTCCATAATACTTAAGAGTGACTTGCTTCACAATTTTTATATAATATCTAGTAAAAATAAATTTATGGAGGCAATCCCTGTGAAGAAATTAGTATTTTATATACCAGCAATTCTATTGGCGATTATCTTTGGATGGTTGGCAACCTCTTTTAGAATTGATCCAATTTCACCAATTGTGCTTGTTTGGATGACTTTGTTTTTAGTAAGCGGCTTTCTACTAAATAACAATAGAGCTTTTGGAGGAGTTTTGGGCATGCTGCCTGGAATTCATATGATTTATATGAGCACTAAGGACACGGGACAAATTATCAATATTGAATTGCCTTTTGGTATTATCATCCTGATTTTTTATTTGGTTTGTAGTGTTTCTGTTCGATATAAGATAAAGTAACCGTGAAATCGGTCTGTTATTATTGCCGTACATTATAAATATAATCCTGTATCTGAAGTTATGAAACATTCATATGGAAGCGGAAAATATTAGAAGAACTAGAGTGTATCTATTATAAAAGAGGGGTAGAACCATGATTGAAATTAGAAGAATTGAGCCAAGAATGACTTACAGCATCAGACATAGTGTTCTGCGTCCACACCAGACACTAGAAGATTGTAAATATGATACAGACTTCGGGGATAACACATTTCATGTCGGAGCTTTCTACCAGGGTAAGCTTATAAGCGTTGCTTCTTTTTGCATGGAAAGGCATCCTGAATTTCCTGTTGAAAAGCAATATCGGTTGAGAGCCATGGCAACCCTTGAAGATTTTCGAAGGTTAGGTGCCGGTAGGTTAGTGGTTAATTACGCTGAAGATATTATTAAAGAGCAGGGAGTAAATTTTTTGTGGTGTAAAGGCAGAACCGATGTGCAAGAGTATTATAGAAAATTGGGGTTTGAAGCATACGGTAAAGTATTTGATTATCCGCCTATTGGGCCGCATATTATTATGTATAAAAATCTAGAAAGGAGAATTTATGGCTAACAAGTTAAACTGTCTAAGATTCGGATCGGTAGTGTAAGTTGAAAAGGTCTAAATTTAAGAATTGGCGAAGCAGAGATATTGCTGCATAGGCTCGCAAACGGTATTGAGGTGGATGTGCATCAGTGCCCAAGCTGTGGAAGAATCCATGACAAAAACTATCCGAAATCTCAATTCTGCAAGCATGATTACATAGCTATATAGAATAGAGATTACAGTATTTGTTAAATGGGTTGTAATGGTAGGATAAGATTTAATATAACAAGCAATGGAGGACAATCTAATGTATGAATATAAATATGTACAGGCGACTTTAGGAGGATTTTTTACGGAAACAAATCATCGAGATATTATTGATAAATACAGTAAGGAAGGTTGGAGATTAGTACAAGTTCTTCCAATAAAATATAATGGGCATGGAAAACCCACAGATTTTGAAATTATTTTTGAGAAGATAACAGAAAGTTGAAGACTAAGACAAGGTTAACAAGCAGTAAGACAAGGGTAAGACAAGGGGACAGGTTGAGACCACTGAAAAAGTCTACTTTTTAAACCAAGATTAAATCAAATTTTACTCTTTTGGTAAATATATCGAAAATTGTTAAGGGAAAATTGAATTTTGTCAATAATTTAGAGGATAGTATTGCTGCTATCCTCTTTAAATTAACTGCAATTGCAGTTAATTTTGCTTGTTTGGACATACTCCCTAGACCATACCCCCGGGCACGATCTAGTCCATGGAAATTTTTCATCTCTCCATTTTTCCATTCCTGACAAGCTCTTTTTTTATACTTTTTGTGGAACTCTTTTGTCTTCTGTTGCTGGCTATAACCATAAAATTCGGGTGTATTTATTCCTACCTCCAAAATTCTAGCTACTTTAGATGAGCTCTTAATGCACTCCTGTCTCTGAGTGCAATTTTTACATATTGATTTTTCAAAGTAATATTTGTATGTCTGTTTACCACTTTTATCATTTCTATGTTTCTTTCTTGCCGTTTTATTCCCTTGATTACAGAACCATTCATCTGAATCTTTATTATAACCAAATCTTTCTTCATCTATCTTGTAAGCCATTTCACTTACTGGAATATAAGGTATTGAGTCTATTTCATTTATTTTATCCAATATTGGCTTCTTGAAATATGCTTTATCTCCATATACTTCTTTAATCTCTAGTCCAGTTTTCTTAGTTAATTCAATCAATTCATTAAATCTTGTACCATCAACATATGCTCCATCAGCTACTGTAATGGCTGTAATGATTCGATTTTCTGTTGTGATTATGTACTCATCTTTATACCCAAAGAAGTGATCTGTTCTACTCTTATGCCCTACGCGGGCATCTTGATCGACAATAGAGCGTGCTCCTCGCTGCTCAATAAATTTTGGATCTTCTAAAATCTGTTTCGCATTTTCCAAAACCTTTTTTGTCTTGGGACACTCTTTAAGTATAATAGCACTTTCAATTTTATTCATTTCAGATTCCAGATAGTCCTTCATTACTCGCTTAGCCTCTTTATTATCTGATATTTCCTTATAATCGGGTATGCTCTGATTGATTTCTTCTGGAAGTAAGCCTACTTCTTTTTCATAGGTTTTAAAAATCTTCTTCGCTAGTCGCTTAATTACCCTCTCTGGAGTAGCCTTAAAGGTATTGGCTTTTGTATGGGTTGCATCTATACTTATTCCTGTATCTTTAATAATTCCCTTTTCTACGCACTGCTTTACAATCTCAACAATGATTTCATCTAACGTTACTTCCTGTAATCTGTGGACTCTAAACTTAGATAGTAAACTTGGGTCTGGCAATGTCTCATCAGGATTGATACCAAGAAACCACATATATGCTAGGTTTAAAGAGGCTTCTTCTATGACTCTTTCATCTGACAGGTTATATAGATATTGGAGTATTAATAGTTTTAGCATAAGTTCTGGATGCTTTGCGGGTCTACCATAAAATTTGTTGTATGATTGTTCCAGTGATTTTGTAATGAAGCCAAAGTCGATAGCGTTATCCAGTAATTTAAGAGTATGATTCTCTGGTATTTTATTGTATAATATTGAGTAGATGCTTAACTGATTATTTTGATCTCTAAGCATTGAAAATCCTCCTTTTGGTTATGTTTTCTTGACAATTACATTATACCAAATTAAGGAGGATTTTTCTTTATTTCTACACTCTTTTATTGCTATTTTTACATATTTTTACATCGTTTTTCAGTGGTCTCGGACAGGTTATTTGTCCTATCAAGGTTACAAGAAGCACCCATGGAAATGGATGCCTTTTTATTTATTACTAAGTTTTGGCAGATGATAAATGCGTAGGATGAAAGGATGAACCACATGGAAGAGCGAATGATAAAAATCCAGGAATTTCCCTCAAGGAGCCTTAATAACACCAGGGAAATCAACATATATATACCATCAAGCTATTATGGATCCACGGAAGAGTCATATCCTGTCCTATACATGCACGATGGGCAAAATATCTTTGACGGAGAAAGAGCCTATGCTGGAGTCGGATGGAGTGTACATGAAGTACTCGATGAGCTGGTTGAGAGGGGAATGATTAGAGAGCTTATTATTGTTGGAATAGACAATATGCAAAAGGACAGACTCAGCGAATATGCCCATACAAATAGTAGGTTCAAGAGAGAGAGAATAAAGGGAAAGGGCAAGCTATATGAAAGGTTCCTGATTGAGGAGCTTAAACCCTTTATAGATTCAAATTTCAGGACATTGTCCGGTCCAGAAAATGCAGGTCTGATGGGATCATCAATGGGCGGGCTGGTAACCTTCAACATAGGATTTCGAAATCCCCATGTGTTCGGAAGGCTTGGAATAATATCCCCTTCCTTCTGGTGGGGCACCAGGGCAAATTTAAAGACTGTGGATATGAACCAGGATGCCATAATCAATAGTCGTATTTGGATAGATATGGGAACCAAGGAGGGAGGATTGGATAGATCCTTTGATAGTGTGGTTGAGCGTATCTTAAGTAAATGCGACGGTTCAAAAGAGAACATTGAAGCTCATTGGATAATGGGAGCGGGGCACACAGAGCTTGATTGGCAGAGACGGGTCCATTGGCCCCTGATTCACCTGTTTGGACTTGAGTGAAAGGAAAATATTCAAAATTGAACATTTTGTTGATAGATAGGGTATTATCATTATGATTGATAGTATTTTAATAAGTCCAAGTAATATTTCCGGGTTGATATTACTGTGAAGATGAATTAATTCAAAGGAGAGTTTATGGTCTATATTCTTACAATGGCATTGATTTTCGTGATCGTGGGAGTATTTCAGCTACTCTATCCTGCGAAATTCTACATGTTTGGTAGAAAGTGGATGTACAAAGGTAATTATGAATTAAGCGGAGCAGGGATATTTTTTATTAGGATTTCAGGAGTTATTTTACTAGGAATTTCAATATATGGTTTCTATTCCGCAATTGTGGAATATCTTTATGGACAATAACCAGAATATTTGATTCTAAAGCTTAAGCCAAAGGAGTGAAAGGATGAAAAAAAGCCATAAGAGCACCCTAAAAATATTAGTGCCAGCAGTTATTATTGAGCTATACTTTTTTTATAGAAGTGGTTTTGGAATGAGTGAGATGTTCTTCTTTGTTTGGTTTGTTGTATTTGGTACATTTTTCGCATTTCGTTGGATAGGCGGAAGTGCAAGTCCAATGGGAATTGGAGGAAGATCAGAAAAATTTCTGGCCGCCAAATTCACTGAAAGCATGTTTCCAGATAAAAATGCAGATAAGTTTAAAACAAGTGACTTTAGTATGGATCTCATATTTATGTTTCTTGCAATAGCAAATCTTGGATTGTCACTTTTGTCATATTACATAGAACGGTAGAAGTAGAATCTGAAAGGTGTGATCTTATGGAATTTACAAAGTTTGGAAACAAGTATATAGTAAGACTGGACAAGGGAGAGGAAATTGTTGAGACCCTTAAGGAGTTTTGTAATCAACATGAAATAAGGCTTGGATGGATAAAGGGAATCGGAGCTGTAGGAGAAGCGACTGTGGGACTTTTTGAAACAGCAAAAAAAGAGTATCATTCAGTTGATCTGGAAGGTGATTATGAAATCACTTCACTTCTTGGAAATATCTCAACTATGAATGGTGAGACTTATCTTCATTTGCATATAACCCTAGGTGATGACAAGTATAAAATCCTGGGAGGTCATTTTTCAAGAGGAGTCATAAGCGCTACGGGAGAGTTTCTAATCGAGTCAATTGATGGGGAAGTGGACAGGGAGTTCAATGATGAAGTTGGACTGAATCTTTATAAGTTTAAATAATGAAAATTTATAGAAAATTTAACAATCTTTTCTTGTATAGGTAAATGTACTGTGATATAGTAATTTAAAGAAAACAGAATATTGAATTAGTTGCTTTGCCATGAGGGTTTCACTTCCCGTGAAGCCATAATCCGGTAAAACCCAGCTCAAAATAGTAAACACTATTTTTGGGCTGTTTTTTTTTACCGATAATGCTAAGGTGGGACACTACCAAAAGGGAGGTGTGTATGAGATAATATAAAGAAAAAAACGGAGAGTGATACCATGAAATATTCCAAAAATACCATTTATGTAAGTAGCTATGCAAAGCTACCTGTTGGAACTCCATCAGAAAATGTATACAAGTCTCTTGATATCGGACTCATAATAAGCACTGAAACAGGTATAATTGAGAATGCCTCGGTTACATTGTTGACAGATGTTGCTGCAGAATTTCTGATAAACATAGTAGTAGGATTCAATATATATGAGGATAATCTTAATGTGCTGTTGGATGAAATCGGGAAAAGATATCATGGATCGGCTCAGAAGGCAATAATGGTAGCCATCAAAAAAGCTGTTGAAAAATATGAATCAATTATTTCAAGTATTTAGTCTGATATAATTGAGACTCGATTAAGCTGGATTTTTTGTATTCAGTTCAATTACAAACCATTGAACTGAAGAAAGGGGATTGAAATGAGTCTAAATAAAGCACCTAAAAATCACGTTTTTTACAGAAACCAGAATTGGCATTATCCCAGAATTGAAAGAGGAGAGGGCATATACCTTTATGGCGAGGACGGAAGGAAGTATATAGATGGATGCTCCGGATCGGCTGTTGCAAACATTGGCCATGGAAACAAGGAGATTGCTCAGTTTGCCAAGGAGCAGACTGAAAGAATAGCGTTTACACACCTTTCAAGATGGACAGTTGATGTTATTGAGGACTGTGCTGAAAAGGTTGCCAGCTGGTGTCCTGATGGACTTGAATACGTATACTTTGTATCAGGTGGCTCAGAGGCAACAGAAACTGCAATGAAGATGGCAAGACAATATTTTGTTGAAAGAGATGGAGTACAGTCAAGCAAGTGGAAGGTTATATCCAAGTGGAATTCCTACCATGGGGCAACATTGGGTGCGCTTTCAATGACTGGAACAATCGGCAGAAGAAAGATTTACGACCCTATGCTTACAAACTTCCCTAAAATAGCTCAGTTTTACCACTACAGAAATCCGTGGGGAGCAGAGACGCTTTATGAGACAAGTGTTCTGGCAGCAAAGGAACTGGAAACAGAAATACTTAGACACGGAGCACAGAATATCGCAGCATTTATAACAGAGCCAGTAATTGGATCTGCTGCACCTGGAGCATATCCTGAGAAAATATACTTTGATATGGTAAGAGAAATCTGTGACAAGTACGATATCCTGCTTATTATGGATGAGGTTATGGCTGGTTCAGGTAGAACGGGAAAGACAATGGCCTCAGAGCATTTCGATGTGAAGCCTGATATCATAGCAGTTGCAAAGGGACTAAGCAGCGGGTACACACCACTGGGAGCTGCGGTCTGCAATGAAAAGGTATTTAATGCGATTATGGTTGAAGGAACAGGAAACTTTATTCATGGACACACATATGCATCGAATCCATTATCTTGTGGGATTGCACTTAAGGTAATGGAAATAATTGAAAGAGAAAAGTTTATTGAAAACGGAGCTGCTCAGGGAGATTACCTGATCGAGAAGATGCAAGACCTTTACAAGTATCCAATAGTTGGAGACATAAGAGGAAAAGGACTTATGATTGGAATGGAGTTTGTAAAGGACAAGGAAACTAAGGAGCCATTTGATCCTTCAATGAAGATGAATGCAAAGATAAACAATGCCTGTATGGAAGAAGGACTGGTCCTATATCCAGGTGGGGGATCTGCAAATGGAAAGGGAGACCATGTTCTAATAGCACCTCCGATAAATATAAGCAGAGAAGAAGTGGACACATTGTTTGAAAAGATGGAAAATGGAATCAACAAAGTCTGCGATAGCCTTTAGTATAAGGTTTTGAAAGGGGATTGTCATGGAAAAACTTATTGTAACAATTGCACTGACTGGTAATGTGCCAACCAAAGAACTTAATGAAAGCACTCCCGTAACAACAGATGAAATAGTCTCAGATGCCAAGGCTTGTGCCGAGCTTGGTGCATCGGTAGCACATATACATGTAAGAGATGAAAATGGAATGCCTACCAGTAGACGTGATCTGTTCGAGAAGGTTGTAAATGGAATGAATGAAGAAAAAATTGACATAATCAAACAGCTTTCAACTGGTGCTAGAGGTGGAGAAAATACAGTCGACTGGAGAGGGCAGATGCTTGACCTTAACGTGGAAATGGCAAGTCTTGCTACTGGTTCATCAAACTTCCCATCAAGTGTAAACGCCAATTCGCCTGACTTGATAAAAGAACTTGCACAAAAGATGCTGGATAATAACATAAAGCCGGAAATAGAGATATTTGATACGGCAATGCTATCAAATGCACTTTTCCTTGAGAAGAAGGGAATTCTCAAGGGGCCACTTCATTTCAATCTGGTAATGGATGTCAAGGGATCATTGCCAGGCACTCCAAGGAACCTGATGTTCCTGGTTGAAAGTCTTCCAAAGGGATCAACCTGGACGGTTTCAGGAATTGGAAGGTCACAGGTTCAGATGATTACCATGGCCATTGCCTTGGGTGGTCATGTAAGGACAGGACTTGAGGACACGATTGAATTTGAGAAGGGAATTGCAGCTACTAACAAGATGCTGGTCCAAAGGGTGGTAGATATTGCCAAGGCTGTTGGTAGACCAATCGCCACAACTGATGAAGCCAGAAAGATATTGAATTTAGTTTAGAAAAAAGTCTGTATGGAATGAAATATTTCCATACAGACCTTTTTGGTTCTATCGAAAGCTATAATCTTATTGCCCAGTCAGGTCTTTTTAGAGTAGTCTCATTTGTCCCCACAGATTTAGCAGGAAAACCCTCAAGAATCTCATTATCTTCAAAGACACTCCTCTGCTTGACAAGGGACCCGGATGTAACAAGGGTATTGCTTCCAAGCCTGCTGTAGTCACAGACAATAGCTCCTGATTCAACTACACTTCCCTTGCCGATCGTTGTGCCATGAATTATGCATCCCGGTCCGATTGTAACATCATCCTCGATTATGAGTTGATTGTCAGGAAGAAGGTGGAGTACTGTATTTTCGAGGATTTGTACATTAGCACCGATTATTACTGGACCATGGGTATTCCCAATAATTCTTACTCCAGAAGCGATAATTGAGTTTTCCCCAATTTCAACATCTCCGTTTATTTCAGCTGAGTTGTATATGTATGCCGAGTCCGAAACGTTAGGATACTTGCCGTCTAAAGTATATAGTTTTCCCATAATATCACTCTCCTTGCCATCAATATCGATTATATTCTCCTCAAATGGAGAAATAGAGGTATCATTTCCTCTCATCCTTTTTATCATATTTCTATCATCTTCAGTAAGCTTTCTAATAACACGTCCAGGCCTTCCAACTACAACTGATTCATCTGGTATAACTGCATCTTCTGGTATTAAGGTTCCCTCACCAAAAATGCACATATTACCCACCTTTGAACCTGGAAGGAAAGTGCTTCCATTTCCAATTTCACATAAATCTCCGATTTCTGTACCTATGGCAATGCATTTGTGACCAAATACAGTCTTGCTACCTACCTTAAGAGGATTCTTTCTTGTGCCTAAAAGCACCGAATTTTCAAGAACCCATGTCTTGTTTCCAATTTCAACAGAGTTGTCATTTGATCTTACCACTGAACCCTGTGCAATGTAGGAATCCCTGCCAAGTCTTGCTCTGCCAATCAGTCGGGCAGATTCATCAATTTGGATCATATTACCGAGCCTCCTTTTTAATTGATTGCTCCTTGTTTTTATTTTACCTTTAATGAGCTTGAAATAACAGATGAATTTCTCAACTCACATTTTAATAATTTGATATGGAGCAATATTTAGCTACAGGAGCAGGTTTCTGATGTTGTAAATAGCTATAAATAGGGTAGTATGAGAGTAAATGAAATTATATTCAATGAATACTACAAGCTAATATGAGGGAGGTTCATATGAAAGTTCAAAAGTGCATTAACTGTGGAACGCAGTTTAGATACAAATCCATTCAAAAATCAATATGGTCTGGATACAAGGATATTATATGCTTTAACTGTGGAGCAATACATGAATTCAGGACGATTTTCAGGATAAGTGTCTCAGTCCTAATAATTTTGCCTGTATTTTTCACAAGGTTTGTGAACTCTGTTACACCAACTATATTATGGGCGTCTCTGATGTATTTTGGATATCTATTTGTAGTAATTGGGGTTATACCTTATGTTATAAGATACAGACTAAAGATCAATAATCTAGAGTAAGAGACCGTAATAAAGAGAGGAGAGTTGAAATGTTAAAAGACCTGGTATTGAAAAACAGAACCTATCGAAGATTTTATGGAGATGAAGAAATCAGCAAAGATACCTTGAAGGAGCTAATCGACCTTGCTAGGCTTTCATCTTCAGGAGCCAACTTGCAGCAGCTGAAATACATAATATCCAATACACCTGAAAAAAACCAGATGATATTTGAAGAATTGAAGTGGGCTGCATATCTCAAGGACTGGGATGGACCAGTTGAAGAGGAAAGGCCATCTGCATACCTTGTTATGGTTGCCGACAAGGAAATCGGCAGCAATATCTACTGGAATCATGGGATAGCCTGCCAAAGCATACTTCTTGGGGCTACAGAAAAGGGACTTGGAGGCTGCATGTTTGGAGCTTTTCACAAAGAAAACCTAAAGAACAAGCTAAATATTCCCGACAGATACGAAATAATACTTGTAATGGCACTAGGAAAGCCCAAGGAGGAGGTAGTCCTTGAGGAACTCGGTCCAGATGGCGATATCAAATACTGGAGAGATGAAAAGGGAGTACACCATGTACCAAAAAGGAAGCTTGAGGACCTAATCCTTGAGCTGTAGACTATAGAATTAAATATTCTTATTCAGGAGGACCATATGAATGTGGTCCTCCCATTTTTCGTTGATTTTCAGGTAATCTCGTGATATCCCCTCGTTCTCAAATCCAAGTTTTTCAACAACCCTAAGAGACCTTGAATTTCTGGGCATAATATTTGCTTCAAGCCTGTGCAGCCCCATATCATCGAAGGCTATATGGATAAGCTTCTGCAGGGCTTCTGTTGTATATCCCCGGTTCAGATAGTCCTTGTCCAGCCTGTAGCCAATAAAGGATGACAGAAAAGGGCCTCTTATTATATTATCCAAAGCAATAGTGCCAATAACCTTTTTTGGTTCATCCTTTTTAAAAACCCAAAGCCTAAGCATTAGACCTTCAATATATCTTTCATAATCTTTTCCCAACAATTTCTTTTGATTGGAGAGAGTGTAGTAATAATCTGACCGATCTGTTTCCCACTCCCGAAGGAAGTCCTTGTTTCTTATAAGGTAGTCAAGAACAAGCTTTGCATCTTTTGGTTCAAGGATTCTTAAAATCAATCTTTCGGTATAATATACTTCTTTCACTCTTGATCCCCTCCATATTATTATATATCTGGCATTTGAAATAGATTCCAGGGAAAGATATGACCGGGAACAGAGTAGAAGGAAACCTTTCTTCCTCCTGGGTGTCTGAATTTGAGTCTGTGTGACCAGAGCGAAATCTGGCTCCATTCCTTCCGTTTTGTAAAGGCCTTGTTATATTTGGTGTCTCCCCACAGGGGCAAACCGGCATTTGCAAGTTGCACCCGAATCTGATGGTGCCTACCTGTTTGTAGGATTATATGAAGAAGACTCAAGCTTCCGAACTCATCGGTGTCAACAGATTCCAAAAGTCTGTATTCAAGGATTGCTTTTTTTGAACCATTGTCATCTTCTGAAACAACCTTGCTCATATTAACTGTCCTAAGCTTCTTTAGATAATCTACAAGCTCTTCGTTATCAAGATCAGGTTTGCCACAGACCACCGCGAGGTATTCCTTGTGAAATGCCCTGTCTGATATGGCTTTGGACAACCATGAGTTTGCATTCTGGGTTTTTGCATAAACCATCACACCACCTACAGGTCTGTCCAGTCGGTGAACTACTCCGAGATATTCCCTGTCTAGAGCTGTCATCATATCCATATCACCTGTCTTGTCACTTTGACAAGGTACTCCCGGTGGCTTATCAACTACAATTATTTCATTGTCTTCCAGAAGGACATTAATATCCATTTATATTTATACCTCCATTTTAGTTTCTTATTCTTAATTATACAGCAATTGCCTCTAGGTTACATCATTGTAACGCGAAATATCAGAGTGTTCATGGTATAATCAATGTGAAGGAAATGAGGTATGTTATGAAAAGTTTGATCCAGGCTGACACAAAAAAACTTAAGAAAGAATTTCTTGACTTCTACATAGATCAGTATAGAAATCATCCACTAAAAAGGGACTCAATGTCAGGGCTCCTTAAAGGGATTCTCTTTGAAAGCTCTGAGCTTTCAAAGGCCGTAAAAGCTCATCCGGTAATGGTTATGGATGATGATAAGATTGTCCTTGTGGCGGTTCTTGCCCATGTGGATAGGATGGCTGATTACTTACAAATAGCTTTCTTTGAATCACCAGAGTATGATATGGAAGCTTTCAGTTTTCTTATGGAGGAATCCCTGATACTTGCGCGAAAATATGGCTCAAGTAAAATAAGCGCCTCTCTTAATATCCATGTAAACTATGGCCTGGGATATCTATATGAGGGCTACGAAAAGCCACAGAGCTTTGGAATGGCTCACAACAAGCCTCATATCCACACTTACTTTGAAGAGTATGATTTCATGAGAATTGAGATGGTAACATTCAAGAAGGATATGGATAGTCTGGAGACCCTGCTGCCTTCGACATTGAAGAAAAGGGTCAGAAGCAAATATTCTGTTCGTCCGGTTGATTTTTCGAAACTAAAGGAAGAGTCAGCTACATATACAAGAATAAATAACGATTCATTCAAGGATCATCTTTTTTATTATAGAAGGGTGCAGGAAGAAGATTTGGAGCTCTTTAAGGATTTTCGATTTTTGCTGAAGCCTGAGAACCTTTTATTTGTTCAGCGAGATGGCAGGGATGTAGGTTTTATGCTTTGGTATCCGGATTTTCACCAGGTAATGAGTGAGAAGAGAAGCATAGGTGCAGGAACTGTATTAAGCTATAAGCTTAATCCTTACAAAATTGACACCTTTAAGATTGTGGAGATGGGAGTTGTCAAGGAGGAACAGGGAAAAGGAGCAATACTTGCCCTTTTTGATTATTGTCAGGGAATTACAAAGGGAAGGTACAGATATTTTGAATCGGGATGGGTTTTAAAGGAAAATCTCAGATCCAGATCCTTTGGAGACAAATGGTCGGACGGAGTGTCAAAGACCTTTGCCGCATATGTAAAGGAGCTGGTCTAGTGAGGGATTCAGAGAGTTCACAGATTAATGATCTTAATATAGATGGGAATTTCAAAGACTTCTTGATGCTGCTTCAAAAAGTCAATCCCTGTGGACAGAAATATCATTATGAGAATTCAACACTTATAGTATCCTACAAGCTAAAAATGGATATTTTAAATCTTTGGGGAAAGCTTTCCCTTAAGGTAAATACAAATGTTGTGGGGCTTCCCATATCCGTCTCAAGACCAGGATATTTGGGTGATGAAGCTGATGTTGAGAGTTTTCTGTCCAGACAGAAAGGGCTATGGATAGTGCTAAATGGAAATAACAGCTTTTCCACAACTGCAAAAACCCTATCTACATTTGTTTTCAAAAACAACTTTAAAGCCTTCAATGATTATCTGTCAGCATTAAGAAGTCCATACAGACGAAGGATAAGCAAGGCATTGAAGGTGAGACAATTGATTTCAATCCAAAAAAGTATTTTCACGACAGAGCATTATCTGTTATACAGGGATGTTTTGGACAGGTCAGAGCATCCTCTGGAAATTCTCCCAATTGAGTTTTTCAAGGAATACGATGGGGACATATACGATTTCAGGTCAAAAGAAGGCGACCTGCTGGCATTTGTTCAGACCAGTATTCAGGATAGGCAACTTGTATTCCTATTCTGTGGATTCAGGAGGGAAAATGTTGAGAAGTATGATTTATACTTCAATATGCTCCTTTGGATAATCCAGATGGGAATAGAAAATGGTGTGGATGAAATAGACTTTGGGCAGACATCTGAGGAAAGCAAGCTTAAGATCGGCTGTGAGGAGAGGGAGAGATACCTTTTTATCCATCACCACAACTGGATTATAAGATTGGTTCTTAGGAAGTTGTTGCCTATGTTCTCTTACAAATCATACCCTATAAATCACAGGGTTTTCAAGGAGGATCCTTATGCTGATATTTCTTGAAAAAGTAAGGAAGCGGACTGTGTTTTCTATTTTTGAACCCATAATTACTGAACCTCTTGAACTTCTGTACCTAAAATCAGTGCTTGATAAGATGGGAATTAAAAACAGAATGGTCGATCCTCTTTTTAAGCTTAAAGAACCTGAGAATGAAATTCCTGATCTGGTCATCCTTACAGGCTACAATACAGCTCAGGATGAGATCAAATTACGGGCTGCATGGTGGAAAAAGAGAAACAAAGAGACTCTTGTAATGGTAGCGGGTGTTCATATTCAGCTTAATAGAACTGAGTTTAGACAGGAGAATATTGACTTGGTATTTCATTCCCAGGACCTTACAGCATTCAGGGATATAGTATCAATAATCAATAAGGCGGAAATGCCTGAATCAATCGATGGGGTTGATATTAATATAGGAGAAGGGAAATGGAGTCTGGGAAATACGATTCCTGTAGAGTATCCGGAGAAAGTAAATCCTTCAAGAAAATTCTTCGAAAAACACAGGCAAAAACTAAGATATGTAGACAAGAGGGACCTGGCGTTAATAAAGGGGGGGAGAGGCTGTCCATATGGCTGCTCCTATTGCTATTGCAGAAGCCTTAATGATAATGTATACGTCAAGCCTGATTTCCGGGAAATGTTTGGTGAAATGAAAGAAATCGACGCTGATAATTTCTGGATTGTCGATGATGTGTTATTGACTGATACAAGGGATGCACTCCAGTTCATAAAGGCGTCAAATGAAACTGGTTTTACAGGGAGTATCATTGCCTATCTGCGAGCGGATTTCATAGCTGGTGAAAAGTACCTTTTGCCTGAATTATATAAGGCAGGACTTCACGAGGTTATCATTGGATTTGAGACTCCTGATGAGAAGGAGCTTCTAGACTACAACAAGAGAATGGCAAACGGCATCTACTCAGATGCCATAAGTCTGCTCAGGGAGAATAATATTTCTCTTACGGCTCTTTTTATGGTTCATCCTGACTACGACCTGAAGGAGTTCTTAAGACTCTGGAGATTTATTGGTAAGAACGGATTGGATCTTTATACGATTTCAATATTTACGCCCCTGCAGGGAAGCGATGGGTTTGAGGAGTACAATAATAAGTTGATTACAAAGGATCCTGGAAAATTTGATTTTCTACATCTTGTACTGCCGTCAAAACTACCGAAACCAATATTCTATATACTATTCTATTTAAGTCATGCTAGACTACTCCTATCCAGGAGAATCTGGAAATATATATTTGCGAGGTAATAAAATGAAAAAAGCTATCTGGGATTTCTGGGCAAAGAGGTATCACAGACTCTGGGTACAGAAAGAATCCCTTAAACCGACAAGAGAATATGTAGTGGATATAATACAGCAGGAATTCAATTTTGGTTCAATGAGTTTTCTTGATATTGGATGTGGGCCTGGAGAGCTGATAAATCTGGTTAAGGAAAGAATAGAGAATGCCAGGATTACTGGAGTTGACTTTTCAAGAGGAATGCTTGAAGCTTCAAAAAAGAAGAATAAAGAAGCCAGGCATCTGCTTCTTGATGCAGAGAATCTTTCGGAAATAAAAGAAAAGTATGATGTCGTGGCTTGTACTCATTCATTTCCATACTACAGAGACAAAATAAAGGTACTCAATGAAATAAACAGGCTCGTAAAATCTGAAGGGAAATTCATAATTGCATTTGCAAGTGCAAACAATCTATACGATAAAATGGTCATGTCACTTGTAAAACTTACAACAGGACCTGCACAGTACCCTTCAGATGAAGAATTCAGAGATATGATCAAGGGGAATTTCGCGGTTGAATCGAGGCATATCATCAGAGAAAGCTTCTACATGCCTACTATTTCTGTCTATGTTCTTGGGAGGATATGATGAAGATACTGCTTGTAAGACCTAAGCCACACAAGGAAACAATTGGATTAAAGCATGTAATGATATGCGAACCCCTTGAACTTGAATACCTTGTTTCAAATATTCCGGAGGAATTGAAGGGAATATGCCAGGGTGAAATAGTTGATATGATTCTTGAAAAGAAAACTTTCAGAGAAATACTCCAGGAAAAGGAACCGGATATGGTGCTTTATACAGGATATATTACCCATGTAGGAACCATCAGGGAGATGGCTGGTCTTACGAAATCTCATCTGCCAGATGCCATAACTGGTGTTGGAGGAGTGCACGGTGAGGTGGTTCCGGAGGACTTCTTGGACCCAAATATTGACCTGGTATTTGGACGAAATGGAGTAGAAGCATTTCAAAGTACTTTAAGAGGTTTGCTATCGGGAGAAACCCTGGAGAAGATTAAAAGAGATAATTTTGAGATTTCAAGGAAGGAACTTGATTTTACTCTGAATACACCAGATAGAAGCAGTGTATCCAGGTATAGAAAAGATTATTACTACATGTTTCATAATCCCTGTGCCCTTATTAAGACATCCTACGGTTGTCCATACAACTGCAGCTTCTGCTTTTGCAAGGAGATAACAAATGGAAATTACCATTCAAGGTCAATGGAATCCGTAATAGAAGAAATAAAGCAAATACCCGAGGAAGAAATATATATAGTTGATGATGACTTTCTATTTGGAAGGGAAAAATTGTTGAAATTTGCGGAACTGCTTAAAAAAGAGGGAATAGACAAGAAGTTTCTCGTATATGGAAGAGCAGATTTTATTGTGGAGAATAGGGATATTATGGAACTCCTCAAGGATGTGGGTCTAAGAGCTGTAATAGTAGGGATAGAATCAATCAGGGAATCCGATTTTGTGGACTATAATAAGAAGACATCAAGAGAAATCAATGAAAGATGTATAGAAACACTTAATAAACTTGGTATCGAGCTCTATGCAACCATGATAGTTCCACTGGATTTTTCAAGGGATGACTTCAGGCAACTGACAAGATGGCTTAGAAAACAAAAAGTGACATTTGTAAATCTGCAGCCTCTGACACCACTTCCGGGAACTGAAATTTTCGATAAGTACAGGGACAAGCTCCTTTATGACAGGACAGAACACCATGTGTTTGATATGGCCCATGTTGTCTTAAAACCTGAAAAGATGAGTGTCAGGATGTTCTACTTAAGATTGCTCCTAAGCTATTACAGTGTTGTTACAAGACCTGTAAATATCATTAGGCTTATTAAGGAATATGGAGTAGCTGCAAATATAAGGATGCTCAAGGGAAGCCAGATGGTAAGCCTTCAGTATTGGAAGAAGATAGCGAGGGGATACTGATGAAGAAGCTGCTTTTAATACAGCCAAGTCCTTATGACAGTAATAAGATGCCAATAAAAAAGAAAAGACTATATTTTGTTGGACTTTCGCTGCCACTACTTGCTGCCATGACACCACCTGACTGGGAGGTTGAACTCATATTTGAAATAATAGAGGATATTCCTTACGATACTGATGCAGACCTGATTGGAATCAGTACAATGGGACACGGTGTCATTCGGTCAATCGATATTGCCAATGAGTTCAGGAAAAGGGGAAAGACAGTGATTATGGGCGGTTATATGGCAAGCATTATGCCACAGGAAGCCATGAAACACTGTGACTCCTTGGTAGAAGGGGATGCAGAACTGGTGTGGGAGGATCTGATCCAGGATTTTGAAGCTGGACAATTAAAGCCACACTACAAAAAAACACTTGAAAAAGGCTGGTTTTCGACCCCAAAGCCCAGATTTGACTTGGTGACAAACAAGAAGATTGGGGATTTTCTTCCTGTACAGGCAGGAAGGGGTTGCCCCAATACCTGCAGTTTTTGTTCAGTTGCTTGCCTGTACAAGGGAAGCTATGTAAAAAAGCCGCTACATGAGGTAAAAAGGGATTTGGAGCAGATAAAATCACTGGGATTCAACAAGGCGCTACTTCTTGATGATAATATATTTTCTGACAGGGAGTATCTTGGAGAACTACTGCAGGTGCTTAAAAAGCTTGACCTTAAGTGGATGAGCCAGTGTGACATAAGAATAGGACGGGAGGATAGCCTTCTTGAAGCCCTTGCAAAAAGTGGCTGCACAACATTAAGCTTTGGTCTTGAAAGCATATCCAGGGAGAGCCTTGTTGCCATGAATAAGGGATGGGCAAATCCTGAAGAGTACACTAAACTTATCGACAACATAAGAAGCCATGGAATCGATGTATCAACGGAGATGGTTGTTGGGGGAGAAGGGGATACCCTTAAGTCAATAAAGGAGACAAGGGATTTTATTGAAGAAAACAAGATATCAGTGCCTAGATTCTATATTCTCACTCCATTTCCAGGGACAAAATTCTTTGAAGAGATACAGGAAGCGGGTAGGCTTGAGAACAGGGATATCTATTCCTATGACGGAACCAGTGCTGTCTACACTCCAGCCAATATGACATCCAGTGAATTGACTGAAGCCTACTGGAATCTTTATGAATCCCTTTTTACTCTGGGATCGATTTTTAGGAGGAACATCATAAAGAAGGAGTTTTTAAGGCAACCCCTTACATATTTGTTCTATGGGGGAGTGAATCTATACTACAGACACCAGATAAAAAAAAGGATAACCCCCAATATATTTTAAGGGAGGACAAAATGAGGATACTATTGGTAAGACCCCCTAGAATCAAGCAGGCAATAACCCTTGGCAGCTTCATGTTTTCAGAGCCGCTCGGCTTGGAGATGATATATGGAGTTCTAAAAAAAGATCATCAGGTAAGAATCGTCGACATGATGATAGAGGAGGATCTCCTTAAGGAGCTTCAGGATTTTTCACCTGAGATTGTTGGGATTACAAGTCTCTGCATAGATGTTGAGAAAGTGATTTACATAGCAAAAAAAATCAAGGAATTTGATGAGAATATCAAGACTCTTGTGGGAGGAACCCAGAGCTTTTTATTCCCTGAGAGTTTCTTCCATGAAGAAATCGACCATATTTTCAAATACACGACAAAAGAGAATCTTCTTCAGCTCATGCAAAGCCTTAAGGATAATAAAGTAGATATTATTGATGGGATACTTTCAAGAAGTTTGTCATATCACGACACAGGACAGAAGGGGAGAAGCCAGTACCTTTCTCCAGATCGTGAATCCACTGAAAAATATAGAAATCTCTACTCATATTTCGGCTACAGACCAGCTGCAATAATGGAGCTTGGAACAGGCTGCTCAAAGACCTGCGATTTCTGCCTCAGGTGGAGAATTGAAGGAGCCAAAGAGGAGATTATTGATAGAGATATCTGGATGAATGATCTGCTATCGATTAAAGAACCTACAATTATGTTTATCGACAATGATCTTTTCACAGATGATGAAAAGGTCAAAGAGCTTATAGAAGTAATTAGGGAGAATGGGATAAAAAAGAACTACATCGCCTACGGATCGGTAGCGGGAATCCTTCGGCACAAAGAACAGGTAGAAGAGATGGCATCCCTTGGACTCAAGGCTCTGTTGGTGGGTTATGAGACATTTAGCGATAAAGAGCTTATCAATTATCGTAAAAAATCCACAACAGATGAAAACCGTGAAGCGGCAGCATTCTTGAAAATACTGGAGATTGATGTATGGGCATCATTTATGGCTCATCCTGACTGGGACAGGCAAGACTTCAAAAGCTTCAGAAGATATATAAAAGAACTGGCGCCAGAAATTTCTTCAATAAATCCCTTGACTCCTTTTCCTGGTCTGCCAATGTATGAAAAGTACAGGGAAAGACTTCTTTATGTTGCGGATGATTATGACAAGTGGAGCTTTGGACAGGTAATGATCAAGCCCTCCAAGATGACATTGAAAGCTTATTACAAGGAATTGTTAAAGACCTATATTTACATAAATATTGCTCTTAACAGAAATACAGAGATGATAAAAAAATATGGACTCTTTAATGTGCTGAGGATCCTAGGAGGATCCATTGGTGCATCATCTAAATATATCAAATTGATGTATGGCAGCAAGGCAAAGGTACCTGATTAGATAAGGTGTGTAAGGGTAAATATTTTCCATGGAATACATTGTTAAAGTATGAAATGGAGGAGAGAAAGATGAGCAAAAAACTCATAATAATAGTTGGATTAATGTCTTTGATTTTGATCTTGTCATCATGTGGAGCCGATACAGATCAGGCTGTAGTAAACCAGGATGATGAAATAGTGCTTGGATCATTTGTAGACACCGAAGGTGGTATTCTTGGGAACATGATACTTTTGGCCCTTGAGGATAATGGATATGAAATTGTGGATAAAGTTCAGTTTGGGACACCAGATGTTCACAGAAATGCATTGCTTGAAGGAGAGCTGCATATTGGAGTGGATTACACCGGTAATGGTCAGTTCTACTCTGAGGGTTATGAGGAAGATCTGTGGAGAGATGCTGACGCAGGCTACCAGGCAATCAGAGAGTATGACATGGAAAACAACAACCTTGTGTGGTTGTCTCCAGCAAAGGCTAACAATACAGAAGCACTTGCAGTAAAAAGAGAGTTTGCAGAAGCCAACGATATTACAGATATGTATGATTTTGCTGAATATGTAAACAATGGAGGGTATGTGAAGTTCATTACAAGTCAACTTTTTGCAGAAAAACAGACTGGACTTCTAGGAATGGAAGAAGCCTATGGTTTTTCACTTTCGCCTGATCAGCTTATTATGCTTCCACATGGTAATACAGCTGAGACACTAAGTGCCTTGGCGAATGAAACAGATGGAGTCAATGTTGCGCTTGCCTATGGAACAGATGGTTCAATAGCAGATCTGGATCT
Source organism: Gudongella sp. DL1XJH-153 (assembly GCF_049310905.1). Taxonomy (NCBI): domain Bacteria; kingdom Bacillati; phylum Bacillota; class Tissierellia; order Tissierellales; family Tissierellaceae; genus Gudongella; species Gudongella sp. DL1XJH-153. The sequence continues at coordinate 101,139 of NZ_JBMEMN010000003.1, read as the reverse complement.
AGTGGTAATAGATGATCCGCTATCAATACCCCCTGTATACGAGCCTTCTGCAATAGTAAGAGGTGAAGTTCTAGAAAAGTATCCTGAGATTGAAGTAATAATTGAAGATGTTTTTGCAACATTAACTCTTGAAAATCTTCAGGAAATGAATAAGCAGGTTATAGTTGATGGAGCTGTACCGAGCGAGGTTGCACGGATGCATCTAGAGGAGAATGGTATATTGGCAGAATAAGTCAATAGGGTGATAATATGACTGATAAAAAGGACAAGGTTTTAATCCTGATATCCACATTGGGAATAGGAGCGTTTTTGTTGTTTCCCCTTGTTGAAGCCAAGCCCAACAGGATAGTGACCGGTGAGAAGCTGTCCGCCTTTGAATATCTTGGAGGATGGGGAATTGTTTTGATTATGGGATGGGTCATTTTAATGACCCTTTCTTTGTATGCAACAAAAAGAAAAAATGGGTTTGTTTCCATTACAGGATTTGTTTTGACTATGGGGTTGATATTCCTGTTGCCTCTTGGAGCAAGGGGAGACTTAAATACAGGGGGAGCTTGGAGAGTAAGCCTTTCATCGGGATTCTACATTCAAGCCTTTTGTCTGTATATAATCCTTTCTACCTATGTTCCCAAAGCAAGATGTAAGACCTGGTTAAAGCTTTTAACAGGAATTGGCTTTATATTAATTCTTGGATTTGCTGTATATCTTGGATATTTTGAAGATTTATCAATAATCAAGGAATACAATGCTCGCAAGACCCAATTCTACAACAATCTTTATATCCATGGGGTACTGTCTTTCGGATCCGTTTTTGCGGGGGGATTGATTGCAATTCCATTGGGATACATTGCATATTCAAAAAGAAGGCTAGAGGGGAAAATCATGGTTCCCTTAAGCATCATCGAGACCATACCAAGCCTATCACTATTTGGGATATTACTTGTACCGCTTTCGGGCCTGGGTCAGCTTCAAATCTTTAAAGCCATTGGAGTAAGTGGAATAGGATGGGCTCCAGCATTTGTAGCACTTACACTCTACACACTTCTTCCAATCGGACGAAATACCCTTACTGGATTTCATTCAATAAATCCTGATGTGATCCAGGCAGCAAAGGGAATGGGGATGAACAAACGAAAAGTACTCCGAAAAATTGAGATACCTCTGGCATTTCCGGTAATATTTACAGGAATACGAATAGCATTTATCCAGACCATTGGAGGAGCGGTGCTGGCAGGTCTGGTAGGTGGGGGTGGAATGGGGAGTTTTGTTTTCCTTGGCCTTGCAGAGGCATCACCTGATCTTATTCTACTTGGAGTATTGCCAATAGTATTCTTAACGGTGGCTTTGGATTATTTCCTTAAGGCCGTTGAGAAATCAGTAAGGAGGGCTATCTATGATTGAGATTAAAGATGTTACCAAGAAATATGAAAACTTCAAGGCAGTCGACAATCTGTCCCTCCACGTAGACAAAGGCGAGCTCCTTGTAATTTTGGGACCATCTGGCTGTGGGAAATCAACAACGCTGAGGCTTATGAATAAAATGACTGAAAGGACCTCAGGAAGTATAAAAATCAAGGACAAGGATATAGATTCTTTCAAGGAAGAAGACTTGAGAAAAGGGATAGGCTATGTTATACAGAGCATAGGGCTTTTCCCACATATGAATGTTTGGAAAAATATTGCAACTGTGCCCCAGTTGTTGGGATGGGACAAGGAGCAGATTGACAAGAGGGTTGATGAATTGCTGCTTCTGGTCGGTTTGGATCCTGATAAATATCAGAAGAAAAAGCCATCACAGCTATCTGGTGGAGAAGCTCAAAGGGTTGGAGTAGCAAGGGCTCTTGCATCAGATCCTGATATAATTCTTATGGATGAACCCTTTGGAGCCGTGGATCCAATAAACAGACTAAGGCTTCAAAAAGAATTCAGGCAGATTCAAAGGCGTCTTCAAAAGACAGTTGTGTTTGTTACTCATGATATTGATGAAGCGATTCTTCTGGGAGATAGAATTTGCATCATGAATCATGGGAAGGTTGTCAGTGTTGATACCCCTGAAAATGTAGTGCTGAATTCTACAGATGAATTTGTGGATAGCTTCTTTAAAGGTGAAGGTATCCTCACAATACTATCCAGAAAGGATGCGAAGGATTACAAGGAAAATATTCCAAGTGATGGAATTGAACTTTCCAAGGGGGCTACTTTGAAAGAAGCTCTTTCACATATGCTCCTGACAGGAGAGGACAGGGTTTCCATTGAAGGAGGAAGCATTTCCTTTAATAGGATCCTTCAGGTGGTAGGGAGGGATATAAATGAAAAGATTTAGTAAAAATCTTATCGTCGCCCTTATACTGACGGCTGTTTTGGGACTTATCATCTTGTATTCGAAAGAGTTTGAATCTATTCTCTATAGATATTTCAGTTCCAAAAGCACAACCGGATCCAGGACACCTTTGCTTGTGTATTTTATGCAGCATATCTGGATGGTCCTAATTTCAAGTATCATAGCGGTTGGAATGGGTGTAAGCCTAGGAATTTTTGCTACAACAGACTTTGGAGCTGAGTTTAAGGAACCCTTGATGAAGGCAGTAAATCTTGGGCAGGCATTCCCGTCACCGGCTCTATTGGCCTTGGTTGTACCAATACTTGGATATGGCTACGAAGGAGCCCTGATTGCTCTTGTTGTTTATGCTCTGATGCCCATAGTATATAATGTTGTGGTTGGAATCCAGGAGGTTTCGGAGGATGTTGTAGATGCTGCAATCGGTATGGGTATGACCCCAGTGCAGCTTTACAAAAAAATAAAAATCCCCCTGGCACTAAATGTAATACTTGGGGGAATCAGAACGGCTCTCGTTATAAATATTAGTGCGGCAACCCTTGCTGCAGCTGTAGGTGCAGGAGGTCTGGGCGTCCTTGTTGTAAATGGAGTGAGAACATTTGACATGGTACAAATTCTACAGGGAGCAATCCCGGTAACAATAATGGCTGTCATAGTTGAACTGGTCTTAAAAGAAGTCCAGGGTCGACTATCCTACTAGCAAAAGTGCCCAGGGGGACGTTCCCCATGGGCACTTTTTGTGGTATAATCTGAGCATAAATTTTATTTTTTGAATGGAGGATGACTATGCCAAGAACTGCCAGAGTGAGAAGTAGAACTGGAATCTACCATCTAATGCTAAGGGGAATAAACAGACAGACAATATTTGAGGATAATGAGGATGCACAAAAGTTTCTGTATACTCTTGAAGATGTAAAAAATACAAGTGGTTTTGAAATTTATGCATATTGTCTCATGACTAACCATATTCATCTTCTGGTAAAGGAAGGTCAGGAGGATTTTGGCCAGTCGATGAGAAGAATCGGAGCCAAGTATGTTTATTGGTATAATATGAAATATGAAAGAACGGGTCATCTTTTCCAAGATCGGTTTAAAAGTGAAGTGGTAGAAAACGAAGAGTATCTTCTTTCAGCATTAAGATATATTCACCAGAATCCAGTAACTGCAGGCATGGTAAAAGATCCTGTACAGTATCCCTGGAGCAGCTACTCAAGCTATCTAAACACTAACAACTTGATTGATGCTGATTTTATTCTTGAACATTTAAGCACAGACAAAAATAAGGCTAGGGATGCCTATGTAAAGTTCCACAAGGAGTATTACAACCATACATTTTTGGATATGGAAGATGATAAGAAAAGACTAAGTGATGATGATGCAAAAAGCATTATTATTAATATGTGTAATGTTGAATCAACCAGAGATCTACAAGGCTTCGATAAGAGAAAGAGGGATCATCATCTAGTGGAGCTTAGTAATAGTGGGATTTCTGACAGGCAGATATCCAGACTCACAGGAATAAGCAGGGCGGTTATCAGAAAAGCAAAATGAAAGCAGAAGTGCCCAGGGGGAACGTCCCCGTGGGCACTATTTTGCGAAGCGACTCTCAATATACGGGCGGATATATCTAACAACCGAGGTTGCAATCACGACACCACATGCTATTGAAATTGCTATAAATATTGACTCTCCTCCAGTGACCAACGCCTGAGAAAAGTTGTTGTCGATAATATGAAACATTGTATAGTAGATTCCATATCCTGGTACAAATGGTATTATTGCAGGAATAATAAAAATTGTAGCTGGCTGTTTTTTATAGATTGCAGCCAGTTCACCAATGGTTCCCACAAATATTGACCCTACAAAGGCGGGTATAATAAAACTCGCGGCTGTTTGCTGCAGAAGTATGTAGACAATCCATCCAAGCATCCCACTTGTGGATGCCAGTGGGATAAGTCTTCTTGGCAAATTGAATATTATTGAAAAGCCTATTACACAAAGCAGAGAATAAAGTCCCTGAGTCAAAAGATACATAAAAAATCCTCCTAAATAAATGCAATAATTACCTGTAGCACAATACCCACACCAAATGCCAATGCTATTGCAATAAAAAGTGCCTCCATCATTTTTGTTGTTCCCGCAATAAGCTCACCGGAGATTAGATCACGGATGCCATTTGTAAGTGAAACTCCAGGGACAAGGGTCATAAGGGGACCGATTATGACAATATTGAAATCAGCAATTGTGGAAAGAAGACCCACCAGGAACACCAGAAATATACTTGAAAGGGCTGAAAGGAGTCCGCCAAGAATATTCTTAACAAAGAAATTCAATTTTAGTCCAGTTAATTTATCCATTGAAAACACCGTAAAGCTGGATGCAATATATGCTAGGATAAATTCGACAAAGGTACCTCCAAACATCAGCACAAAGAAGCCTCCTGCCATACCGCTGAAGGCGTACCTTATCGGTTTTGAAAATTGTGGTGGAGACTTAAGCTGATTTAGAATAATATCGGTTTCTTCATTGGACATTTCTCCCTGGGTAAATATCCTTGAAAAGGAATTCGCCCGCGCAATTGTTTCAAGATCAAGTCCAATTGAGGGAACTCTCGAAACTGTTGTGTAGGGTTCATCATTGATTTCGGTTCCAACAATTATCCCTGTTGACATAACAAAGACTTCAACATTGGATGTTGTTTTCGAGGAAATCATCCTTGTGATGGTTTCCTCAACTCGATAGGTCTCAGCCCCGTTCTGTAGCATAATCATCCCAGTTTCAACTGCTATTGAAATAGTTTTTTTAAGTCGTCTATCTTCCATCTGCCATACTCCTATAAATTAAGTAATACTGTTCCCTCTGATACAATTTCCACTTCACCGTCGAGATAAATCTCGCTAGCTTCTCCATCAAGCCATTTTACGTCTATATTCAGGATGCCACCTGTCTGAACAATAGCTTCAGTTGTGTTAACATCGTCCAGGTATGATAGGCAAACTCCCAATGCAGCTGCTCCCGATGCACAACTTTTTTCCCAGCACATGGTATCAGTTCCTTTAACATAAACCAGCGGTACCAAGTTCTTTTCCTCGAAATCGTAAAACATTACTCCAAAGGCTTCGTATTCCTCTTCGTCCATTTTGGTTTTTACAATGTTGTAGAATTCCAAGCTGCTTCTTACAAGGTCTTTGTCCACAATAAAATGAGTAATTCCAAAAAAGTCGACTCGGATAGTTGATATTGTTTCACCCTGAACTATAAATTCCTGAGCTCCGACATTCTTGGGTAAAGGCATTTGTATACGTGATCGAAATCGGTTCTTTTGTTTAAGAGGTGTAACAATACATTCCACATTCCTCTCCCAACCGGATACTTGTAAGGGCACTACAAAATCTTTGTCTTTCTTTTGTATGGAAGGATATTCTGTATAGACCATGTATGCTGCAAATGATCTGCTGGCATTGCCACAGAACTCACCGCCCATCATCTGGAGTCTCAGAGTCTCGGTGGAATCAGGAAGGATTGTCTTTTCAATGAAACCAATCTGTTCAGCGTGGATGCTGTCATAGCTCATAAGCTTGCGTGAAATCTCTGCATGGTCTTTTCTGGGGACCTGATCCAGAACAAAGACCGTCATATTTTGTGCCGGATTAACTTTTACATAATGTAGTATCATTATTCTACCCCCTCTCTTCCCCTTTAGTATAGCAAAGAATAGATGGAATATCACTAGTAAACGAAAAAAAGACAAGGTAGAAACCTTGTCAATTCTGGTGCGGCTGAAGGGACTCGAACCCCCACCCTAGCAATTAGGACTAGAACCTGAATCTAGCGCGTCTGCCAGTTCCGCCACAGCCGCATATGGTAATATTCATTATACACCTGGATTGTAGATATTTCAAATAAATTTTGTGATATATAAGCATATCACTGCTGTCAGGTTGTGGTACAATTAGGGAGAAGGAGGTGATCGGAATGGCCGAAAAAAGATTTCAGGTACTTCACAAGGAAGGCAAACTATCGACTACAAAGATTCTTGTGGATACAGAAACGGGAGTAAACTATTTGTTTGTTGGCGAGGGATATGCAGGAGGACTGACTGTACTTCTGGACAAGGATGGCAAGCCTTTGATAACTGAAACTGGAAGGTATCCACTGTAATGAAAAAAATCATATTAGTATCACTGCTGTCTGTTGCACTTATGTCAGTGGTGGATGGATTTATCAACCCCGAATACGGAATAAAGTCAATGATAAAGATAGTACTATTTTTAATGGTTCCCTTGATCTCAGCCAAGTTTGGAGCAACACAAAACATGGAAGCTCTGCTTAAGCCAGCTGGAAAAAAGGAGTTGGCAATATCCTTTGGCTTGGGAGGTACAGTCTATCTTGTGATTATTGGAGTCTATATGTTCCTTTCACCTTATATCGATCTTCAGGGAATTAAGCTTGCCCTTAAGGAGGACCTTGGCGTGACAAGGGAGAATTTTATCCTTGTTGCATTATATATATCATTTATCAACTCATTGCTTGAGGAATTTTTCTTTAGAGGGTACTTGTTTTTAGGACTTCTAAAAATAACTGCAAGATTGAAGGCATATACCATAAGCGCCTTGTTTTTTGCAATTTATCATGTTGCCATTATTGGAAGCTGGTTTAGTCCATTGATTTTTGTACTTGCCATGACAGGATTGTTCGTGGGAGGAGTAATTTTTAATTTTCTTAACGAAAAAAACAGAAATATCATTAACTCATGGGTTGTTCATATGATGGCAAATCTGGCGATCAACACTGTCGGATTGATAATGTTTGACTTTCTTTAACAGAATAAAATCCTATCCTTCGGGTATCTAATAGAATGAAGAATTCTATAGGAGGGATTTTATATGAAGAAAGTAGCAATATTGATAGAGAATGTATTTGACGAAAAGGAGCTGATTTATCCTTATTTCAGACTTAAAGAGGATTTTGAGGTTCATCTTGTAGGATCACAAAAGGAAACAGTATATACAAGTAAATCAGGAGTAGGTATGAAAAGCACTCATGCATCTTCTGAGGTCAGGGCAGAGGACTACGATGGGATATTGATTCCGGGTGGTTTCTCTCCAGACAATATGAGAAGAACAGAAGCGACAAAGGAATTGGTAAAGGAATTCTGCAAGCAGAATAAACCAATTGCAGCAATATGTCACGGACCTTGGATGATGGCATCCTGCTGTGACCTTAAGGGGAAGGAAATGACATCGTTCTTTTCAATAAAGGATGATTTGATAAATGCTGGTGCAAATTGGGTTGACAAGGAAGTTGTTGTCGATGGCAATCTAATAACATCGAGAAACCCAAATGACCTTCCAGTATTTGTGAAGACATTTGTCAATGCCATTAAGTAGGACTGCACCAGGGAAAAGTTTTTACAGAAAATTTAAAATCCTCTCTTGACATATCCTCTTCTTGGTATTAGAATGATTAAAAGCGTTGATGAGGAAGAGTATGTCCTGAAGGGTCAAAAGAGAGAGAAGTTCACCGGCTGAAAGACTTCTTACGATACCCAGGTCAGAAAACCACCTCGGAGTACAATCCTGAAAACCAGTAGGGAATTGCGTCGGCATACGTTACGGCCTGTTATCAGATTATTAATTTAGGTGGAAGCGAGAACATAACACTCGTCCTTTTTGGGACGGGTGTTTATTTTTTTATGAATGCCAATTTCATGGACCGAAGGGAAAATGAAATTGTGCAATTAGACTGCGGAAATTTCAACAATAAATAGAACAAGGAGGCGAAGCAAGTGGAAGGAATAATAGTGGCAAAATTTGGCGGAAGCTCATTAGCTGACAGCCAGCAATTTATAAAGGTGAAAAACATAGTCACGGAGAACCCGGACAGAAGGATTGTGGTGCCTTCAGCTCCAGGGAAGAGACATGGAAAGGATCACAAAGTCACGGATCTCTTGTATATGTGTCACCAGCTTTCCTCCCATAACCTCCATTTTGACGAGGTGTTCCAACTGATAAGAGGCAGGTACGAGGGAATCTGCAAGGATTTGAATCTTGAAATTGACATTGAAAGTATTCTGGACCAGGTAAGGGATAATATCTCCAAGGGAGCATCAAGAGATTATTGTGCCAGCAGAGGAGAATACATAAACGGACTTATATTGGCAGATTATCTGGGGGCAGAATTTATTGATGCTACGGAAGTGATAAGATTTAATGCAAGAGGAGTGCTCAATGAAATAGAGACTGAAAAACTGGTGGAAGACAGACTCCTGAATGCTGAAAGAGCAGTGGTTCCAGGATTTTACGGGGCTGACGAGGACGGTAGCATAATTACCTTTTCAAGAGGCGGATCGGATGTAACCGGTTCAATAATTGCCAATGGAATCGGAGCCAAGCTATATGAAAACTGGACAGATGTATCGGGATTCCTAAAGGCGGACCCAAAAGTTGTCCATGATCCTTTGCCAATAAGGGAAATCACCTACAAGGAACTGAGGGAGTTATCCTACATGGGGGCACCAGTATTACACGAAGAGGCAATATTTCCAGTGAGGACCAAGGGAATACCGATTCAGATTAGAAATACAAACAAACCTGAAGACCCGGGGACACTTATTGTAAACGACAATTGGTCTGAAAGCAGTCCTGGTATTATTACTGGTCTGGCAGGGAAAAAAGACTTTACGGTAATCTCGGTTGAAAAGACTCAAATGACTGCAGAGAAGGGATTCTTAAGGAAACTTGTATCTGTTTTTGAGGCAAATGATGTAACCATTGAACATATGCCATCGAGCATAGATTCAATATCCGTTATTGTTTCTGATAAGGAACTGAATGGAAAGCTATCAAAGCTCATGGAGGAGATAAGGATATACTGTAATCCGGATAACATTGCAGCCTATTCAAAAATGGCTCTCCTTGCAGTTGTGGGAAGAGGAATGATCAACACAAAGGGTGTTTCATCAAAGGTGTTTACTGCCCTTTACAAGGACGATATAAATATAAGGATGATATCTCAGGGTTCAAGCGAATTGAATATATTGATTGGAATTGAGAATGATGACTTTGATAAGTCCGTAAGAGCAATTTATAATGCATTTAATGAAAAGGAGGCAAATTAGATGAAAAAGTTTAATGTTGCAGTTGTAGGAGCTACCGGTCTTGTTGGAAGAACAATACTTCAGGTACTTCAGGAGAAGGATTTTCCGGTTCAGAACCTATACCTAATTGCTTCTGAAAGATCTGAAGGTGAAATCGTTCAGTTCAAGGATAAAGAATACAAAGTAATAAAGATCTCAGAGGAAGCTTTTGACAAGGAAATAGATATTGCATTTTTTGCTGCAGGAGGAGCAGTAAGTGAAAAGTATGCACCAATTGCTGCTGAAAAAGGAATTCAGGTAGTTGATAACAGCTCAGTTTTCAGAATGAATCCGGGAGTTCCTTTGGTGGTGCCGGAGGTTAACCCAGAGGACATCAAAAACTCAAAGGGAATAATCGCCAATCCAAACTGCTCGACCATTCAATGCATGCTACCCTTAAAGGCACTGCAGGATGCATATGGAATTGAGAGGGTTGTATACTCAACCTACCAGAGCGTTTCAGGGTCAGGGACCAAGGGGCTCAGGGATCTTGATAAAGGCTTGGCTGAATTCTATCCATATCCAATAAATGGTAATGTGCTTCCTCATATAGATGTATTTCTTGATAATGGCTATACCAAGGAAGAGATGAAAATGATTCAAGAAACAAGAAAAATCCTACATGATGATGAAATGAAGATTACTGCCACAACCGTAAGGGTTCCTGTGAGATTTGCCCATAGTGTATCAGCAAATATTCAGCTGAAAAGAAAATTTGACATAAATGTAGTAAGAAAAATCCTTCAGGGCTATCCCGGAATCATTGTAAAGGATGACCCGGAGAAGGCTGAATATCCAATACCACAGGATGCAGAGGGCAAGGATGAGGTTTATGTAGGTAGGATCAGAAGGGACTTCAGTCAGGAAAATGGCTTAAATCTTTGGATCGTTGCAGACAACATCAGAAAAGGCGCTGCAACAAATGCTGTACAGATTGGAGAGCTTCTTGTAAACAATTGGGAGGAAAAAGAATGATTAACATAGGATTACTTGGATTTGGAACAGTAGGACAAGGAGTATACAGGATTCTCCAGGACAAGGGTGAGGAATTGGTAGCCTTGCTTGGGACAGAAATCGAGATAAAAAGCATATTGGTAAGAGATCTCTACAAGGAACGGAAAACTGAAGTTCCCTTAAGTAAGTTAACTCTTAATCCAGAGGACATTGTAGGAGATGATGATATAGATATAGTCGTCGAGGTAACTGGCGATGTGGATCTTAGCTACAGATATATCAGCAAGGCATTTGACAGAGGAAAGCATGTAGTAACTGCAAATAAGGCCGTTGTATCAGCATATTTTGAGGAGCTGTCACACTTGGCTGAGGAGAATGATGTTTACTTCCTTTATGAAGCGAGCGTTGCAGGTGGGATTCCCATTTTAAAACCACTAAAAGATCAGATTAGAGCCAACAGTATTTCAAAGGTTCAAGGCATACTCAACGGAACCTGCAACTATATCCTTACTAGGATGACAGATGAAGGGCTTGCATATGATGATATTCTCAAGGAAGCCCAGAATTTGGGATATGCAGAGGCTGATCCTTCGTCTGATGTTGAAGGAATTGATACCATGCGGAAGTTGAGAATACTTTCAACCATGGCACTTGGAGCCTCTGTAACCGAGGACGATATAATCTGTGATGGAATTGATTCAATTTCAGGTCTTGATATAGGTCTTCTGAAGGAAATGGGAAGAAAAGCAAAGCTGATTGCTGAAGTCCGAATAGTTGAAGGAGGATATCAGGCAATAGTTCAGCCGAAGGCTGTACCATTTGGAAGCTATTTTTCAGGCGTAAATGGAGCGGAAAATAGCGTTTCCATTGTGGGCAAATACTCAGGAGTTCTTGGTTTTCAGGGGCCTGGGGCAGGAATGTATCCAACTGCAAATGCAATTTTGACAGATGTCATTGACTGCATTCTTGAGACTCAAAAAAAAGTAAATCCATTAAGAGGGAAAAGACTTGAAAATAAGAATGAGGATATCAGTGGAAACTATTATCTAAGAATATCTGATTATGATGAGACCATGGAAATACCCGAAAAATATATTAAAGAGATTATCCATGACAAAGGTGGAGAATTTGCATTTATAACTGAAAAGGTCAAGCTTCATGACCTTCTGTATAAGCTTGCTGAGCACGAAGACAAACCTTTTTCACTGATTGCACTGGTAGAGTAGGAGGAGAAGATGAAATATTACAGCACTAGAAACAAGGACAATAAGGTTTCTTCAATGGAGGCCATCATAAGGGGAATTGCAGAGGACGGGGGACTGTTTGTGCCAGAGAGCATCCCAACACTGTCTGAGTTTGAAAGTCTAAAGGACTTTTCATATAAAGAGCTGGCAAAATTGATTGTTGGGATGTATTTTGATGATTATCCGGAAGAGGATATTAATGCAGCCATAAACGGTGCATATGGAGAGAAATTTGGTAACAAAGAGCCGGTAAAACTTGTGGAAAAAGCTGGAGTGCATTTTCTGGAGCTTTTCCATGGACCGACCCTAGCATTTAAGGACATGGCTCTTACAGTCCTGCCATATCTTATGAGGTCAGCACTTCTAAACAAGGGGATTGAGGAAGAGGTGGTGGTTCTGACAGCAACATCAGGAGACACAGGCAAGGCTGCCTTGGAAGGCTTCAGAGATGTTCCGGGTGTAAATGTTGTTGTCTTCTATCCTAAAGACGGAGTAAGTGAATTGCAGAGACTTCAAATGGTTACACAAAGGGGCGACAATACTCATGTAGTTGCAATAGAAGGCAATTTTGATGACGCACAAAAGGGCGTAAAGGATATTTTTGGAGATGTTGAATACAATAAGGAACTAAAGGAGAGTGGCTACGTATTGTCATCTGCAAACTCCATTAACATCGGAAGATTGATTCCTCAGGTTGTATATTATGTGTACGGTTATCTGAATCTGCTGAAAGAAGAGAAAATCAAAGCCGGCCAGGAAATAAACATAGTTGTGCCAACTGGAAACTTTGGTAATATACTTGCAGCTTACTATGCCAAGGAAATGGGTCTTCCAGTTGACAGACTGATATGTGCATCAAATGACAACAAGGTCTTGACCGATTTCTTTGAGACAGGTTTATACGACAAGGAAAGAAAGCTATTACTTACATCTTCTCCATCAATGGATATTTTGGTTTCAAGTAATCTGGAGAGGTTCCTTTTCCATATTTCAGGGAAAAATCAGTCTGCAATTCAGGATATGATGGATAAGCTATCAAAGGAAGGCTCCTTCAGATGGTCAGATTTCAGCAAAGAAGAGATTTATGGTGAATTTGCAGATGAAGTTGAAGTTTCTACAAGCATTGATAAAATGTTCAGGGGGGAAGGCTATGTTATGGATCCCCATACGGCAGTTGCATACAGTGTCTATAAGAAGTTTTTAAAGGAAACTGGTGATGATAAGCCAGTTATCATAGCATCCACTGCAAGTCCCTTTAAATTCCCGGGAAAAGTTATTTCATCAATGGGCAAGACCGTTCCCAAGAATCTGTTTGAGGGAATAGAAATAATTGCTGATGCAATGGAGGTAGAGATACCTTCCCAGGTTTCAGAGCTTGAAAACCTGCCGGTTTTACACAGACAGACATGCAAAAAGGAAGAGATGAAGAATGCCGTTCTTGAGCTTCTTCAGGGAGGGAAGTCAAATGATTAGGATAAGAGTACCGGCCACAAGTGCAAATCTGGGCCCAGGCTTTGATGTCATGGGTCTTGCCATAGACAGATACAATGAATTTTCATTTAAGGCAAATTCAGGATCCACAAAGATAGATTCAATGGTTCATGAGGGATACAACATGGTTTTCGAGCATCTTGGAAGAGATCCGGAACCTGTTGAGATAAAAATAGATGCGGAGATCCCAATCGCAAGAGGCCTTGGATCATCATCATCCTGTATAATCGGGGGAATGATGGGTGCCAATGAAGTGCTGGGCCGCCCTCTTGAAAGAAATGATATTCTAAGGATTGCAACATACATGGAAGGACATCCGGACAATGTTACACCTGCTCTGCTGGGAGGGGTTGTGATTTCAGCCATGGAGGAGGGAGAGGTCTACAGTATCAGAATACCTTTAAAAAACAACTATGATTTTATAACCATTGTACCTGATTATCACCTACCCACTGAGAAGGCAAGGGCGGCTTTGCCAGAACGAATTCCACGCAAGGATGCCATTTACAATGTAAGCCGTGCAACCCTTCTTGTATCTGCCCTTATGACAGGACAGGATGAGATGATCAAGATAGGCTTTCAGGATAAAATGCACCAGCCCTACAGGGGTGACCTGATTCCGGGCTTTGACAAGGTAATGGCTGCGGCTGGTGCATTGGGAGTTCTGGGTTCATACCTAAGCGGAGCTGGATCAACAATCATGTGTATAGCCAAGGAAGGGGACGATCAGGTCTTCAACAATGTCTCCCAGTTCATAAGTGAGGAGTTTCCAAGCTGGGATGTATACAGACACAAGCTTGAAAATGAAGGTGCGAAAAGAATATTGTAATTGACCTTTGGGCAATAGAAAGGTTATAATTAATAAAGAAATTAAATCATTATAGGTGATGGGGTTCACCATTGACTGCTACGGCTAATGACTCCTGTCTGGGACTTTAACAAGTCCCTGGCAGGAGTTTTTTGATGTATTATTTTAGGGGGGATTTAAATGGCAACTAGTCTTGGAATCATAACAATATTAGGTCTGGCGGCAAATTGGATATTGGAGAAGCTTAAGATACCCGGTCTCCTGGGGATGCTCCTTGTTGGAATTGCAATGGGACCAAATGGACTGGATTTTATTAGCCCGGAGTTGATGAGGGTTTCAGCTGATTTTAGAGAAATAGCCCTGATTATCATACTTTTAAGGGCGGGTCTGGGTCTGGACTGGGATGTGCTAAAAAAAGTAGGAAGATCTGCCCTTGGATTGAGCTTTATCCCTGGAGTTCTTGAAGGTGTAACTATAATGTTGATTTCAACTTTGATATTTGATTTTACACTTATACAAGGGGGGATTTTAGGGTTTATAATAGCCGCAGTATCTCCGGCTGTAGTGGTTCCTGCAATGCTTCAACTGAAGGAAGAAAAAAGAGGTGAAGACAAGAATATACCTACCTTGATACTTGCAGGAGCATCACTTGATGATATTATTGCAATAACAATTTTCACCAGCTTCCTGGGATTGTACGGCGGTGAAAATATCAGTCTAGCAGGTCAGCTTCTTCAGATTCCTCTGTCAATAGTCACAGGAGTTGGAGTCGGATTTGCTGTAGGTCTTGTATTCGTTAGTATATTTGAGACCCACCACATAAGGGATACAAAAAAGGTTCTGATGATTCTTGGTGCTGCAATCCTTCTAATGGGATTTGAAGATCTCATTTCTCGGAGGATTCCATTTTCCGGATTCCTTGGAGTTATGACAATAGGATTTGTAATACTCCTGAAGAGGGGAATTGTAGCCAAACGGCTCTCGGTAAAGTTTAATAAGATTTGGATACTTGCAGAAATTCTATTATTTGTTCTTGTTGGAGCACAGGTGGATATAAATCTGACACTCCATGCAGGGGGATGGGGACTTTTGATAATAGCTGCAGGACTTGTTTTAAGATCAGCTGGAGTTTACATTGCACTTCTTGGCACTAGACTCAATAAAAAGGAAAAACTCTTCTGCGCTGTGGCATATACTCCAAAGGCAACAGTACAGGCTGCAATTGGAGCTGTACCTCTTGCATATGGAGTTCGGGGTGGCGACCTGATACTTTCAATGGCTGTTCTTTCAATAATCTTGACAGCTCCACTGGGAGCGGTGGGTATAAGGTATATGAAAAGGTATTTAAGCTCGCAAACAGAAAAAAGACAAGAGGAGTGAGAACAGTGACAAACAAGAAGGGGATACTGGTATTGATAATATCCATTGCTATTCTGGCACTGATATATCGAGTTCTTCCCGACAGAATTCCGGTACTATTCTGGCTGACGGGAAACTATCTTTATGCCCCAAGGGAATTTGTATTTGCATTTGCCATAATACCATTTGTGATTTACAAGACATGGTGGAGCTAAAGAGTTGTGGGTTTATGTCTACGATATGTCGGGTAAATAGATACTACAAATGTTAATGCATGTTTATTAAGGGGTTTTTCTTATGATGACACCTGAATTAAAATCAAGTATTGTAAGGCTTGCAACGGAGAGCAATGTAAAATATAAAAACCTTAATATTAGAAGGCTTATTTCCAATATGGACAAAAACTTTCGTGAAATCACTAAGACCTACAATGATTTATCAGATATTGCTTCCAGGGAAGATGATTTGATATTAGGTATATCATGGATTCTAGACAATTATTATAAGATAGAGGAAGAGTATAGTAAGTTAAAGGTATCCTCAACTAAAAAAGATAAGTTGATTCTCGGGATATTGACAAATACTATTTTCAAAGGCTACCCTCAAATCTATCATATAGCTACAGATTTAATAGAAAATACCAAAGGTAACTTTGACGAAAACACAATTATAGATACATTGAAAACCTACCAGAACATTAAGGTCTTATCAATAGCAGAAATATGGATTTTCAGTACCATGCTTATCTTTGCCATTATGGATAAGATAAACGAAGTATCAACAGAAATATTAAAAGCACAGGAAAACAAGCTTAAAGTGACATCCATGCATTCAGAGGATCCGGAAACAGTATTGAACAACCTGAAAAAGGAATTTGAATACAATCCAACTTTGTCTCCCATATATATTGAAGCCTTATATAAAAATTGATTAACAATCAAAAAATGTACTCAAAAACATATGATTATCTGGAATCAAAGCTCAAGGAAAGAAATACAAACTTGGAAAACACAATATCTCTTTCTCATGTGAGTCAGTCCAGTACAAATATTTATATCGGAAATCTTATCTCCTCTTTAAATAAGGTTTCCAAGTTTAATTGGAAAGTCATCTTTGAAGAGGTTTCCATTGTAGAAAATATCTTAAGGAAAGATCCCTCTGGAATATATGGACAAATGGATTTCAACTCAAGAAACCACTATAGAACGAAACTCGAAAAGATCTGCAAAAAATATGATATTGAAGAAGTTAAGGTTGCATCGGAAGCAGTGAGACTATCCAAAGAAAATGATGGGACTTTAAAGGAACGGCACATCGGATATTATATTGCAGGAAAAGGAGACAAGGATTTACTGGAAAGTCTAGATCTTAAAATGAAATTCAGGCTAAGAAAAGAACAGCTAACATATCTTTACATAATAATCATATCCATACTGGGTGTTCTTTCATTTGCCATCGCCTTTCAATATTTTGGCAGGGAGAATTATAATATGGCTGCTGGAGTATTACTTAGCTTAATGGTTGCCATATTGGCAAGTGATTTTTTTGTAAAATCCGTAAACTATTTTTTACAAAAACTCTACCCCATCAGTTTTTTGCCGAAATTGGAACTCAAAGATGGTATTCCTTCAGAATCCAAAACATTTGTTGTCATTCCCACACTCATAACATCAGAAGAACATGTGGAAGAAATCTTTGAAAAGATAGAGGAATATTATCTTGCAAACAAATCGGAAAATTTATATTTTGCTTTGCTCGGGGAGTTTATGGACTCAGACAAGGAATCTGAAGATAGAGATGATATCTTCATAAAAACTGCAAAAGATATAACCAAAGAATTAAATAAGAAATATAGTACATCTGATTCTATTTTCTATTATCTTCAACGAAAGCGTCATTATAATGAAAAACAATGTAAATGGATGTGCTGGGAAAGAAAGAGAGGTTCTCTTACAGAATTTAACAACTTGATACTGGGTCATAAAAGCACATCTCACAAGGTTATATCATCTGATATTTCACATCTCATAGGAGAAGTAAAATATATCATAACTCTTGATGAAGATACTAAACTGCCAATAGACACTGCCAGGAAGCTTATAGGAACCATATCACATCCCTTAAATGAAGCTGTTTATGATGATGAAGAAGGCAAAGTAATTGAAGGTTTTGGAGTTATCCAGCCAAACGTAAGCATAGGGCTGGAGTCTTCATGTGCTTCAAAATTCACTAAAATATATGCCCGTACAGCTGGTTCAAGCATATATGTAGAAGGATTTTCAGATCTGTATCAAGATGTTTTCAATTCAGGGATTTTCTATGGAAAGGGAATCTATAATTTAAGGATATTCTCGAAAATACTGAATAAGGCCATACCTCAGAACAAGGTGCTAAGTCATGACCTACTTGAAGGTAGCCATACTCATGTTGCATATGCCTCTGATATTAATATTGTTGATACCTACCCTACAAAATACATTTCCTATTTATTAAGGCTTCATCGATGGATAAGAGGAGATTGGCAGCTTGTGTCATGGCTATTTCCAAAAGTTAAGGATTCAAATAACATGATTATCAGGAATCCCATTTCCCCATTAAGTAAATGGAAAATATTTGACAACTTAAGAAGGAGCTTGATTTCTGTTGCCCTTTTTGCATTTGTAATAGGATTATTTACTTTCCTACCAAAACCTTTATATGTTTGGATTGTTTTTGGATTGGCAGTTGTTTTCCTACCTTTAGTGCTAGAGGCCATAGAGAGCATTATCATAAAGAAAACATATAAACCCCATACCAAGTATAAAAAATCAAAAAAGATCAAATTCAATCTTAAGGGATCTTTTCAATACATTCTAATACAATTGGTGTTTTTACCTATTGAAGCTAACATTACTCTATCAGCCATTGTTATTTCATTATATAG
Organism: Gudongella sp. DL1XJH-153; assembly: GCF_049310905.1. Classification (NCBI taxonomy): domain Bacteria; kingdom Bacillati; phylum Bacillota; class Tissierellia; order Tissierellales; family Tissierellaceae; genus Gudongella; species Gudongella sp. DL1XJH-153. The sequence goes on along the minus strand of NZ_JBMEMN010000003.1, from coordinate 82,884 downwards.
GATATTGGTATCCAAGAAAAATCTCTTGGAATGGACAACAGCTGCTGTTGCCGAAACTAAAACTAAAAACAGCCTAAAAAAGCTAATGAGAGTAATGAAAGTTGTATATATTGAAATAATTGGATTCCTGGTACTTTCATACATCATGAGACCAGAGCTTTTTATGGTAGCATTTATTGTTGCCTTTATTTGGGCGCTAGCTCCATTTCTGGTTAAGCTGCTAGATAAAAAGGAAATAAGAAAAATAGAACCAACAAAAGAGGAAATAAGTGTTCTGAGAAAAGATGCTCGTAAAATTTGGTCTTATTTTGAGGATTTCTCCAGAAAAAATACAAACTATCTACCACCTGACAACTATCAGGAATATCCACCTAAAGAAGTAGCCGAAAGAACTTCCCCTACAAATATTGGTTTAAGCCTGTTGGCTATAATTTCTGCCAGAGATTTGGGTTTTGTGTCTATTACAAGAGTTATTACGAATATTAGACAAATGCTTACTACAATAGATAAGCTGGAAAAATGGAATGGAAATCTTTATAACTGGTACAATACAAAAACATTGGAGGTATTGAGACCCAAATATGTATCTTCAGTAGATAGCGGTAATTACCTGGGATATCTTATGGTATTAAAACAAAGTCTGATTCAATACAAAGATATGCCAATTATTGATGATGATATAGTTCAAGGGATAAAAGAAACCTGTGAACTGGAGCAAAATCTGTCCAAAGAAATCCATGATATCATTGACTCCTTTGGAGTAATTAAGGGAAAAACATCCAGTGAGTGGATCAACTTCTTGAAGGAATTAAAATCGAAGGTCAATAGATCATCAACCAAGACCAGCGCTATGATTGATGAACTGACAATCGAGTATTCAAAATATTTCTCCCTGAGACATTATGAAGAAGAAAAAAGTTTACAGGAAGACTCACTATATAGATATATACTCCAAGAAATTGGGAAAATTCCAATGGAACTATCCCTGCCAGAGGTAAAAAGATATTATATGGACCTCCTGGTGGAAATAAGGCAGCATAAAATAAAAAGCAAGGAGACACATCATAATACTGTAATAATTGAAAACAAGCTAAAATCCATAATCAACAATCTCGATGAATTGCTTAGAGAATTGGATGAGATGACTAGAATTATAGATAGGCTGGCCCACAGTACCGCCATCTATGAGTTGTACGATTATAATAAAGATCTGTTCTCAATAGGATATGATTGCGAAAATAATCAGCTGACAGACAGCTATTATGATCTTTTGGCATCCGAGGCAAGAGCAACTAGCTTTATTGGTATAGTAACCAAGCAGATACCCGTTGACCATTGGTATAAACTAGGTCGAACCTTTACTGTGTATAACAAAAATCGGATTTTGGCATCTTGGTCTGGAACAATGTTTGAATATTTCATGCCGAATTTGATGATGAAAAATTATGAATATAGTATTTTTGATGAAACCTATCACTCAGCTCTACAGGCACAAATTGACTATGGAAATTCCAACAATAAGCCTTGGGGAGTTTCTGAATCAGGCTACTATTATTTCGATCTGAATCTGAATTATCAATACAAAGCCTGTGGCATTCCAAATATTGGGTTTAAAAGAGGTCTGATAAATGATTACGTAGTTTCTCCCTATTCAACCTATCTTGCACTTAACTTCAACAAAGAAGCTTGCTTGAACAATTTAAATGCACTCAGAACTGAAGGAGCTGAGGGTCCTTATGGATTGTACGAAGCTATTGATTATACTGAAGAAAGATTAAATGATGATGAAGAAAAGAGAATTGTAAAAAGCTATATGGCTCATCATCTGGGGATGAGTTTGCTTTCCATAAATAATTTTATTAATGATAATATCATGCAGGAAAGATTTCATGAAAATCCAATAGTTAAAACTGGAGAACTGTTCCTGGAAGAAAAACTGCCTTACAAAATTTTAATGGTGAATGAGTTAAATGAAAACGAAAAGAAAAAGATTGCCATTAAACCCAAAGAGTATGGAACAATCGGAGTTTATGATAATAGCTTCAATACGGTGCCTAACTGCCATCTGATATCAAATAAGAATTATCATGTTATGGTTGCAAACAATGGGTTTACCTATAGTAAATATCAAGACAAAATGATTACAAGATTTAGAAGCCATGTAGACCAAAGATACTTTGGATACACCTTTTTCTTTAAAGATGTGGATGATAAAAGGGTATGGTCAGTAGGTAGCGAACCTATAACAACTACACCTAAAAAATATGAAGTAATATACTCTCTGAACAAGGCTGAAATAATTAGGGAGGACAGTGATATAGATACTCATCTGGAAATGTGGATATCATCTGAAGATAATGTTGAAATGAGAAGTATAACTCTTATGAACAAAAAATCCACACCTGTAAACATTGAAATAACAAGTTATGCTGAACTTGCTATGATGGAGCAGAATGCAGATCTATCCCACCCGGCATTTAACAACCTCTTCATATCAACTGAATACGATGAAGAAACAGGAAGCCTGATTGCTGTTAAAAAACCTAGGGAATCCAGAGACCAAGAGCTTTATGTGTTTAAGACTTTCTCAACTACGAGTAGCGAGTTTAAAAGCACACAATTTGAAACCAATAGAAATACATTTATTGGAAGAGGTAGAAGTCTGTCAAAACCTGTTGCTTTGGATAAATTTTTGGAGAACACAGAAGGTGTAGTTCTTGAACCAATACTAAGTTTAAGAAATGCTGTAAAGATTGAGGGACATCAAAAGGTTCAAATCACATATTCCATGGGAGTAGCTAAAAATAAGGATGAAGTCAATAAGCTAATAAACAAGTACAGGAATCCGTCAATAGTTAAGGAGCAATTGGAATTATCAGAAATACAAGCACAAGTTGAAATGTCTTATTTGGATTTGAACATCAAGGAGCTTGAGTTATATCAGGCCATGATTTCCCAGCTAATATATTTAAGTCCCAATAGAAGGAAATACTCAAAGCAGATATCTGAAAACAACTTGGGACAAAAGGAACTTTGGAAATATGGAATATCTGGCGATAATCCAATCATACTCTATAACATATCCTCCATGGACGAAAAAGAGAATCTGTGGACCTTGATAAAGGGTAAGGAGTATTGTTCACTAAAAGGTCTTCAGGCTGACTTGTTGATACTTAACAATCAAGAAGTAAGCTACTATAAAAATATTGAAGAAGAAATCAGGGACATGATCAGCATGAAATTTGGATACAATACAGATCCTCAAAATGTAGGGGTTTATCTGATAAACGGTAAACAGCTCAATGAAGATGATAGAAAACTTCTTTACGCTTCTTCTAATATAGTACTTGGAGACAAATCCTCCAGCCTACTGGAACAGATTGAACTTGAAGAAACAAAAGATGATAAAAACATAAAACGCAAATTCAAAAAATATCAACAGATGGAATATATATATGAAGAAAGATATGAGCTTAAGTATTTCAACGGCTATGGCGGATTCAACGAAAAGGATTCTGAATATGTTATTCAATATCGTGAAAATCTTTCTACGCCAATGCCTTGGATAAATGTAATTTCAAATGATAACTTTGGGTTTATAATATCTGAAAGTGGTGGAGGATTCACGTGGTCTGAAAACAGCAACGAAAACAAACTTACCCCATGGTTAAATGACACTATTTTTGACATTCCACAGGAAGTGGTGTATTTGAAAGATGAGGAATATGGTGAGCTTTGGTCATTGACTCCTGAACCATTGGGTCATTATCTAGACTATGATGTATGTCACGGAAAGGGGTATACAAAATTTTCAAGTAAATCATATGGTTTGGAAAATTCTTTAAATATTTTTGCTTCTCTGGAGGATTCAGTTAAGATTTATTCTGTAAAACTTAAGAATCATACTGATGAAGTTCGAAAGATTTCAAGTTTTCTGTTTGTTAATCCCTTACTTGGAGGGGATAGTGAGACAAACAGAAAGTATATTACAAGCAATAAAGAAAAGGGTAATATAATTACCTTAAATAATCCATTTAATCACCAATATCCTAACAGGACAATGTATATAAGCAGTTCAGAGGTTTTCAAATCATATACAGGAAACAAGGACGAATTTAATCTGAAAAATCTTAAGAACATGCATGTTTTCAGTAACGAAGTTGGTGGAGGGTTGGATCCTTGCGGCGGTATTCAGATTCAGTTGAATATCGAACCAAATGAAGAAAAGCAATTTTTATTCATTCTTGGACAGGAAACAGATATTGAAAAGATAAAGGAAAAGGCTCAGTATTATCAAAAGGTGGATAACTGTAACAAGGAACTGGCCAAAGTCAGAGGGTATTGGGAAAATACCTTGTCGGCCATAAATATAGAAACGCCTGACAACAAACTGGATACGCTTGTGAACAGCTATCTTCCATATCAGACATTGGCCTGCAGAATAAAGGCTAGGTCAGCATTTTATCAGACCGGTGGAGCATATGGATTCAGAGATCAGATACAGGATTCATTGAATATGATGATGATTGATCCGGACATAACAAGAAAACAAATTCTTTTGAATGCATCTCATCAATTCAAGGAAGGGGATGTGCTTCATTGGTGGCATCCAGGAGATGAAGAAAAAGGTGTAAGAACAAGATTTGCGGATGACCTGCTATGGCTTCCTTATGCTGTAGCTGAATACCTGCTCAATACAGAAGACTATAAAATTCTGGATAAAAAGCTTCATTATGTCACTGGAGAAACACTGGATGAGGATGAAAACGAAATATACATGTCAGTCGGCATATCAGAATATAAAGAAACATTGTATGAACATTGCATAAAAGCCATTGACCACGCCCTTGAATTTGGTTCCCGTGGTTTGCCTCTTATGAAGGGAGGAGACTGGAATGATGGGATGAACAAGGTAGGCATAGAAGGAAAGGGAGAAAGCGTGTGGCTTGGATGGTTTTTAGCACAGATACTTAAGAGATTTTCCAAGATATGTATGGAGAAGGATGACAGAGTGAAAAGCACTGAATACCTGAACCATCAAAAGGACATAATCCAAGCTATAGAGGAGGAAGGATGGGATGGTTCATGGTATAGAAGAGCCTACTATGATGATGGAACTCCACTTGGCTCCAAAATAAACTCTGAATGTAAAATAGCTTCACTACCTCAAAGCTGGTCGGTCATTTCTACACTAGGCAATGAAAAAAGGAGCAAAGACGCCATGGAGTCTGTCAATAATCACCTTATACTAGATGATAAAGGGATGATACTTCTATTTGCACCGCCATTTGAAAGAGACCAAAAAGACCCAGGATATATTAAAAGCTACGCAAAAGGACTAAGGGAAAATGGAGGTCAGTATACCCACGCAGCAGCTTGGGTTATATATGCATATGCACTTTTAGGAGAGGGTAAAAAGGCATATGAGCTTTATGAAATGCTAAATCCAATAAACCACTCCCGTTCATTCTTTTCGGCTAATTTGTACAAGGTTGAACCATATGTTATTTCTGCAGATATTTACTATGTTAATCCTCATGTTGGAAGAGGAGGATGGACATGGTATACAGGAGCAGCAGGATGGATGTATCGAGTTTGTATAGAAGGAATCTTAGGATTAAAGAAAAGAGGAACGAAGCTGATGATTAATCCTTCAATCCCAAACAATTGGAGAAACTATAATATAAAATACAGATATAAGGAAACACTTTATATTATTGAGGTTGTCAATCATAAGGAATTATCAAACGGAAATGTGAAATACACATTTGATGACAAAGAGGTTCAAGAAGAGTATATAGAGTTAGTCAATGATAAGAATGAGCATAGAATAAGGGCGGAAATCATTGAGTCCAAATAATTGTAATAGAATAAATTCACCATAAAAAGTAAATCTAAAGGAGGGAATTACTAAAATGAAAGTACGCAAAGCCGTTATACCGGCAGCTGGACTAGGTACTAGGTTTCTCCCTGCTACAAAGGCACAGCCCAAGGAGATGCTTCCAATCGTTGATAAGCCAACACTTCAGTTTATAATTGAAGAGGCTGTAGACTCTGGGATTGAAGAGATTCTTATTATAACAGGAAGAAACAAATCATCCATAGAAAATCATTTTGATAAATCTGTTGAACTTGAGATGGAACTTGAGAGAACAGGCAAGGATGATATGCTGGAAGAAGTAAGAAAAATAACTGATATGGCAAATATTCAGTATATCAGACAAAAAGAGCCAAAAGGACTAGGTCATGCAATCTACTGTGCAAAGAATTTTATTGATGAAGAGCCATTTGCGGTACTACTCGGTGATGATATCGTTCAAAGCAAGAAACCTTGTCTTAAGCAGATGATTGAGGTTTATGATGAGTACAAGACTACCATACTTGGGGTGCAGGAGGTACCTCACAATGATGTAAACAAGTATGGCATTATTGATGGAATGTACATTGAAGACAGGATATATAAAGTTAAGAGCCTTATTGAAAAACCGAGTATTCAAGATGCACCTTCAAATATAGCCATACTGGGAAGATATATAATCAATCCAGCAATTTTCAAAGCTATAGAGGAAACAGAGCCTGATAAGAAGGGTGAGATCCAACTCACAGATGCCCTCAATATACTATCTAAGAGAGAAGCTATGTATGCTTATATATTTGAAGGAAGAAGATATGATGTAGGAGATAAACAAGGCTTTCTTGAGGCTACAGTGGAGTTTGCACTGGTTAGAGATGATATAAGAGTAGAGTTTTTGAGTTATCTTAAGAAGGTGCTTAGAATAGAGAATGAAAAAGAATAAGGAGAATAACTGTGTTCCATATGAGTCAAGTGATTGGATAATCAAAAGGTTTAATCCATGGAGGTCGGGGTAAATAAGAATCACTAATATATAGAAGGTGATAAATATGAATAAGTTTCACACAGGACCCTTGATATATCCAGTGGATTTGTGTCTTAATGTAAAAGATATGGATATGATGGTCGAATTTTACAGTGATGTGATGGGATTTGATGTACTGAAAAAGGAAGACAAAAGAGTCATAATGGGAGTTCCCGGAAATAAGATTCTCTCCTTTGTAAGACCTGATGATGTAATCCAGAAGCCTCCAAGAAGAACAGGACTCTATCACTTTGCAATTCTGCTTCCTGATAGAAAATACCTTGGAAGCTTCATAAATCATCTAAGGGATAATAACGCACCTGTTACAGGAGGTGCAGACCACGAAGTAAGTGAAGCACTGTATCTGCAGGATCCTGAAGACAATGGAATTGAAGTCTACACAGATATTCCGGACAGTCAGTGGACATGGAAGGGAGACCAGGTTAATATGGGAACCGAGCCACTTGATTTCAGAGGACTGATGGAGCTGGGGAAGGATATTGAATGGAAGGGAATGCCTGAAGGCACAAAGCTTGGGCATATGCATCTTCATGTAAGCGAACTTGAAGAGGCATTTCTTTTCTACAACACCCTGGGATTTCAGAGGGTGGCTGAAATGGGAGGAACTGCAAACTTTATATCCACTGGTGGATACCATCATCACATCGGATTGAATGTATGGAATGGAAAAGGTGCAGATCCAGCACCTGAGAATGCAACGGGGCTTAGATATTACACCCTTGCTGTTTCCGATGAAGACAGTCTGGGAAAAATATTCAGAAGTCTTGCAGAAAAAAAATACCATGTAACAATTGAGGAGGGAGTGCTCCATACACAGGACCCTTCGGGAAACAGGATAAAAATAGAAATAGCATAAAACAATCCAGGCATCTGATATGCCTGGATTGTAAGTTTTTTGATCAGAAATTAATCCATTGTCACTTCTATTGGATCCTCAATGCTGATATGTCCCATCAGACTTTCGGCTTCCTGGCTGTCCACAAGAAACTGAATTCTTTGTACTGATCCAAGTTCTCCCAATGACTCAACGGTCTGGCTTATGATGTAGCTTTCCTGCATGGAGCCGCCGTTTAAACCTTCTCCTTCAAAATTTACATAAGCTGTGCCGTCCATTACTTCAACACCTATAAGCTCAACAGTTTCTGGGAAACCAGTGCTTAGGTTTTCTTCATCTTCCGGACCTGCGATCAATGCCCTTACGATAGCTTCCTCCAGACAAATTTCATCATCATAGATAATGGTCTGGGTTTCTGTAAGCATCCATTCGTATTGTTCATCTCCTGTTTCAACATATTCATTGTTTGCAAAATAGAGGACTACTTCTGCAGTCTTCTCTTCAGGCTCCTCAGGCTCTTCAGGCTCTTGGGAAGGTTCTTCCACCACAGGTGGTTCCTGAGGCTCCTCAGGCTCTTGTGAGCCTCCACAGGCTGCAAGTCCAACTGCAAGCACCAAGGCAAATATTAATATAATAAATTTTTTCATAACTATCTCCTTTCGTGATGTAAATTGATATACTTCCTTAGATTCATTCTAGCACTACAAGGAAAATGTTTCAATTTACAATTTGGTGACAACGGCTCAGAATCACTGGGTATAGATATACAGAACAGGTGGTGAAAACAATGCTGATACAAGGAAGATACGGCAAGGCACAAATATTTGCTGAAAACCTCGAAGAAGGTGCACAGGAACAGATTAAAAGGTTTCTTGACCAGGATTATATGGAAGGTAAAAAAGTTAAAATTATGCCCGATGTTCACCAGGGTATGGGCTGTGTGATCGGCCTTACTGCTGAAATGGGAGATATTGTAATACCGAATATCGTAGGGGTGGACATTGGCTGCGGAATTCTACTTGTAAAGCTGGGAAGAAGAGCGATTTCCTTGGAAGAGCTTGACAGGTTCATAAGAAGCATGATACCGTCCGGAACAAAAATCCATAGGGACAACAGGTTTACAGACCCTGAAATAGAAAGGCTAAAATGTCTCAAGCATCTAAAGGGAAGGGAAAGATTTCAAAGAAGTCTTGGGACACTTGGAGGAGGGAACCACTTCATTGAGATTGGGAAGGATTCAAAGGATCGACTTTATCTGGTTATTCATTCAGGAAGTAGAAACCTTGGGAAGCAGATAGCAGATTATTACCAGAAGCTGGCTGTTAAAACCTGCAGGGATGGATACCCCAAAGACCTTTGTTACCTGAAGGGAAAGGAAAAGGAAGATTATCTTCATGATATGAAAATCGCTCAGAATTATGCTAAAATAAACAGGGAAGGAATTGCAGGAATTATCTTAAGGGAGTTCTATGGAGAGAGTCTTTCAGACTTTGAACATTTTCATACAATACACAACTATATTGACTTCAGGGATAATATCACAAGAAAAGGAGCGATTTCAGCATACAAGGATGAAAAGCTTTTAATTCCAATCAATATGCGTGATGGATCGATTCTTGGACGAGGCAAGGGAAATTCCGACTGGAATTTTTCAGCGCCCCATGGAGCCGGAAGACTCCTCAGCAGGAGGGATGCAAAAAAAGAAGGCTCCCTGAAAGAATTCAGGGAGACGATGAAAGGTATCTACTCTACATCAGTTCACGAAGGAACCCTTGATGAAAGTCCATTTGCATATAAACCTATGGAGGAAATAATTGAAGGAATTGGAGAAACAGTAGAAATTATTGAAAGAATAATACCCATATATAATTACAAAGCTTAGCGAGGAGGAACAGAATGAATTTAATTTTTGCCGTTGACGGAAACTGGAAAATTGGACTAGGTGGCCAGATGTTAGTGGAAATAGAGGAGGATCTGCACAGGTTTAGAAGAATCACTGAGGGACATATTGTAATAATGGGGAGAAAAACCCTTCAAGCTCTACCCAATCAAAAACCATTGGAGAATAGAATCAATATACTTGTAACACGAAACAAGGACTACAATCCGGAAGGATTCTTGGTTGTGAATTCACTGGAGGATTTGTTTCCCATGCTAAAAGAGATAAATCCCGATAAAAAGCTGAAGGTATACGTGACAGGTGGAGGCACAATCGCAAGACAACTACTGCTTTTCTGTGACAAGGCATATATTACAAAAGTGTTTAAAGACTTCAGGAATGCCGATACATTTATCCCAAACCTTGATCTGGATGATGACTGGGAAGTTGTTGAGGAGTCAGAGGTTCACAGACAGGATGACCTTTACTACAGGTATGTTAATTACGAAAGGGTCAGGTGGTAATATGAAAGTCAAGAGTGAAGTGACCTTTGATGATTTTTTGAAGCTTGATATAAGGGTAGGAAGAATTGTCGAGGCAAGACCATTTGAGAAGGCAAGGAATCCATCCTACAAATTGGTAGTTGATATGGGTCCAGATATTGGGAGCAAGAATTCAAGTGCTCAGATAACTGAGCATTATACTCCTGAGGAGTTGGTGGGTAAGCAGGTTTTGGCCGTTGTGAATTTCCCTCCTAGAAATATTGCAGGTTTTATTTCAGAGATTCTTGTGATGGGCACATACTCTGAAGGAGGAGTGGTACTCATAACTCCTGACAAAAATGTACAAGAGGGAGATATATTAGGCTAATCTTATGCACCTGTTTTCAGGTGCTTAAATTTTTTTGCGAATTAATGAACCTTTTGACGATCCAAACACTCTTAGTTATGAAATGAGGTGACATGGTGGAATTGAAGTATCTTGTGAAGAAGGCGAAAAAAGGAGACAAGGAAGCTCTTTTGCAGCTGATTCTTCAGGAAAAGGACAATTACTATAGACTGGCATATGTATATATGAAGAATCAAGTGGATTCAGAGGATGTGGTACAGGATATGATCATTACTCTATATAACAGTATAAAAAGTCTTCGCAAGGAGGATAAATTTTATTCCTGGAGCAAGACAATTCTTGTAAATCTGTGCAAGAAGAATCTTGGCAATAGAAATAGAGTTGTTCCCATGGAATCCATAGAGAATGAAGCAGTGGAATTTTCAGGAAGGGAAGACAGGATGGATCTCGACTATTATCTGGGGAGCCTTGGAGAAAACCATCAGGAGGTAATTAGGTTGCGCTACTACCTGGATATGGACTACAAGGCCATATCTGAACTCCTCCAGATCCCATTGGGAACAGTAAAGTCCAGACTCAATGCCGCCACGGATAAATTAAGGAGTGCAATTGGAGAGGAGAATTACAATGAGCAGTCTTGATAGGATGCTTGATGAAAAAAGAAAAGAATACGAAAAATTGAAAGCGCCGGACTCATTGGAATCGAATTTAAGGAAAGCCTTGGAAGGAAAGAATAAAAAAAATAAATTCCCATTAAGCAAGATTGCAGCAATATTTGTAATTGGTGCAATTCTAACCTACAATAGCTCAACACTTGCATACTATGGGAAGCAGCTGATTGGATACGAGACCGTTATGGATGGAACTCTCCTTGAACTCAACAGATTGGGTGAAGGACAGAGCATAGACAAGAGTCATCTTTTCAGTGATGGCATCGAGGTTCAGGTGGATGGAGTTATGCTTGATGGGAACGGGATGGTCCTGTTCTATACCATTGAGGATAAGGCAAAATCAGGGAATATTGACGATGTTTATGTACGAGTTTTGCCAGATATACTTTTTATGAATGTAAGTTCAAGTGGAGCCGGTGAGATTCTTGAAGAGGAACATATGCAAAAATGGGTCTTTACAACAGATGAAGCACCACCATTCTATGTTAGAACTGTAACTTTGGAGCTAGTCAATGAAAAAGACGATGGCATCTGGGAATACGGAGAGATAAAATTCAAGTTGGATAGAAACAAGGCTGTGGGAGATACAATCAGAGTGTCAATCGACAAGAAGGTTGAGCTGGCTGGAAGGAATATGACAATTGAAGACATCAGCATGTCGCCTATATCAACAGTGGTAAAGGGTGAAATCCAGGATATTGTTTCCCTTGGTTTGGACAGAGCAAGAAATGAGCATCTGATGCCACAGAATCTTGAGATGATACTTTTTGCCGATGGCAAGGAGGTAGTCAGAAAAGGATCTGGAATGAGCACCGATATGAAAGGCACCAGATTTGATGTTAGGTTTGATACAATTCCAAAGGAAACCAAGGAAATTGAACTGGTACTGGATGAAATAACCGTAAGCCAGAATATTGGCAAGGAGTTTTCGATTGCTGAGGGACAGGAGATTGAAGTACTTCAGAATACAATTCAAATAGACCAGATTGAAAAAAGGGATGGAAAAACATTGATCACCATTACAACAGAAGAGGGAACAAGAATTCCAGGAGTGAATCTCATTGCGGATGGAAGAGATTACGAACTGCTGGAAACATCTGAAAGCAGCTATGAAAAAAAGCAGGATGAAGTTATTCTTAATACCAGAACTCTTGAATTTGAAGGAACGGGAGATGAGTTAAAGCTTTTCATAGGTGATATTAGATATACCAAGGAATATGGGTTAACTGTATATAATGAATCAATAGAATAGGATAAGGACCGGCTTGGCCGGTCCTTATCCTATTTAGTAGAAAACGGATCGTTGTCCTTGTTTTCGTTCCAAATATATTCCATAAACTTGGAGATCTTTTCAGCATCATCTCTTCCATTTATTTGTTCCACAAATGCCAGTGCCATATCGATTCCAGCTGAAACACCTGAGGAAGTCCAGTATTTTCCGTCCACTGCCCACCTGGCCTTTGCCAGCCACTGGACTTCAGGGTCAACAGAAACAACCCAGTCAAATGAAAGCTTGTTTGATGTAGCATTAAGACCCTTAAGAAGACCTGTTTTTGCAAGAAGTGCAGAGCCTGTACATACTGTAAGGCAATACTTGCTCCTCTCACAGAGATCCTTAACCATATTTACATAGGATTCATCTTCAACAAGCGGTCTCGTTCCATAGCCTCCAGGGATGAATAAAATGCCATCTTCTGAGAATCCATCAATTGTTTCAGTTTTAACTTCAACACAGTGTCTGCTTTTGATCAAGCCACCATCCCTGGACAGATACTTAAGTGAATAATCATATGGAAGGTTCCCGAATACCTCCACCGGTCCGAAAACATCGAGAGTCTCAAAGTCATCAAACAAGAGAATGTTCACTATCATTGTCTATTACCTCCCTTTCATCCTGATTATTCCAAACTTCCTTGCGTAATGAACTAATGATTGCAAGGAGATAAATCCTTGTAATAACTGCAATTATGGCTGCAAAGAAACCCACACTTTGAAGATTCAGAAAAAGAGAAAGGGTAACCATAACAAGGGTTATACCCATAAGTATAATAAAGATTCTGTCCTTGCCCGTATAAATTTTTGCAGTTTGATTATCATCAATGGCTTTAAAATCCTGTACAGCTGCCTCCAGCAATCTATGAAACAACAGCAATTCAATTGTCATAACAACCACAGGGTAAAACAGAAGCATTATAGGCTGATTTATCTGAGCTCCCTGGAATAGTGTAATAAGACTGCCAACAGCTGTTGCACCAATAATAATATAGGAGATTATTTTTGGCCGATCATAATCTCCGGAAACAGATTTTTCCTGAAGAACTGATATCCCGGATGCTACAACCATCCAACCCACAAAAGCGGGAAGAATTTGAAGCATGCCCAAATTAATACTGAATGTTGCAATAAGAATCCCCCAGAATATTTTTTTGAATCCATCTCTCATCTAAAGCACCTCCCTGGCAGCCAGATATCTGTAAATATCCATAAAATTGAAGCTGTGATACAAGCTGTCAACGTTGTAGAATCTTAAGCTTCTTCTATCCCCAGCTGCATTCATGTAGATGATTTCAGGGTGAAGGTCAATCATCGAATACACATTCAAGGGATCTCCTCCGGTGTAGAGCTTGGATTTTACTTCCATATATTTGCCTTCTTCAATCTTTAATCCCTTGATCCCGTCAATTACATGGTCGTTTATCTTTAAATCCAGCCTGTCAGCAAATCTGTGCAGCATTGGACTTTCAACTGAAACCAGAGTAGCTTCCTCTGTGGCTCTGTATCTGGTTGAGCTTGAACCATCCGATGAACCGGAAGATGACATACCTTCAAAGGACTGATCCATTGTTCTGTGCACATATAATTGCAACTCACCCAAATCAACATTCATTTTGCTTCCATCGCTGAAATATACATTTGCCTGACTAAGGACTTTTCCATCTATTTCTACATTTTCAGCAAACAGATCAACCTGACAATAGATTGTCCTTACACTATACCGCCCATGTACTTCTCCAGGGATATTAGCCTGATCAGAACCCCAGGGGAATGAATTAATATGGGAATACTCTGAAGCGTGGATAATCATTTCAGGACTTTCCAGGAAAGAAATCTGGGTGACAGTCCGGTTTTCTCCAACATTTGTGATATACACAAGATTAAAGGAAATTTCTTGCATATGTTCATTTTCTTCATATGTTCTTATGTCATAATAGTGCTTTAGAAATACCGGTTCATCCAGCGCAAGGTATAAAATGGCAACCAGGCACGCAACAGAAAGGGCTCCAACTGCTGCAAGCACAATCTTAAGTAGTCTCTTGTTCATTTCCATTCACTGTCACCTCCTGAAGAAGTCTTCGAAAAGAAATTTCAAACTCCTTGTCACTTCCCTTATTTCTTTTTTTTACCTTGGATGTATAGATCCCCTGGCTTCTAAGCTCCTTGTGAAGATGCCTGCTTGAGAGCATGGTGATAATGTTTGAATCATTGATGATCAATCCATTCTGATTGATGGGAGTGGCATTTCGTGAAAGACACATGGCTGCAAGACCATTATCCTGGGTCACAACAATATCTCCCTGGGATAGATGGTTTACAATATAGTAATCAGCGCTGTCAGCAGTTGTATCAACAGTGACAATCTCTGCATAATCATTATTCAGTATATGGGCATAGTTCTTCACAAGAGTTATCGGTATATTGAATTCCTTGGCTAAATTGACGGCAACCTGTACAACCGGGCAGCCATCTGCATCTACAAAAATTCTCATATTCAAATCCTTTCTCGTCTACTTGCCAACAGGAGCAATATAGACTACAAATTCGTCTATTCCGTCAATATCAACAAGGTTGTCGGCAAGCTCCTGATGATAGTTGCCGATGGCACAGGTCCCGTAACCTATTGCTTCAGAAGCCAGGTATAGATTCTGGCAGATGTGGCCTGCATCAAGAAGGATGGATTTGTGTGCTGCTAAAGTGTATCTCCACTCTGTCCTGTAGGGAATGGCAGCCCATATAAATGCAACAGATCCTCCTCCAACAAACATCTGACCTTTTGTTGCTTCGTTTACCATTTCACGAAGGTCAACGTGTTTTTTAACAAGAACCAATTTGTGGTCTATAGGTAGATATCTGTAGATTCCCTGTTCCAATCCTTCAACATTGAATATGGCAATATATGTTTCAAAAGGATGTCTGTTACCTGCTGATGGAACCGTTCTGAAAACTGTAGTGCCAGCAATTTTTCTTACACCTTGTGTTGACCACAGCAGCCATGACAACTCTTTCAATGACATGCTATGGTTAGGATCATATTTTCTTCTGGTGACACGGTCTTTAATGGCATCGACAAGCGCCATATCGGATATTTCATCTAGTTCTTCTACTGGGACGAGGTCAAATGTCAATTGATTTTCCTCTATAGGCTTTTGTACTTCAGGTTCAGATATACCATTGTTCTTATCATTGTCAGTGATATCAATTTGTTCCCTGATAGTGGTCTTTAGAAAGTATCTGTGTTTGCTCAATCTCTCTTTATCCATTATAGTATCCCTCCATTTTTAAAGATACTAAAAGTATAACATAAATTCTGCTGGGCTAATATTTACAAAGAAGAAATGTTTGATTATTTTAAAATAGCCTATAGCAAACTATAAAAAAAATTGGAGAGCTTTTATTGTGCCCAATTATTTATGAGATAATTCCATAAAAAAGTTACTTGGGACTACTAAATGGGTATTTACAGTACTGACGGTAATATGTTATCATCATAATACAATTGTAATGAGTACAATAATAATATAATTACAATTAAGGAGGTGCCCATTTGGTAGAAAAGAACAATTCCGCTTGTGCAAGACCGGAGATTAAAAGAAACAAGCTTATTGAGGAAGGGACAGGAGAAACTATGGAACTTAAAAAGGAGGAACGATCTATGGTAAAGGTAGGGAAACCAGCACCACTATTTGAAGCGCCAGCATTCTACAAGGGTGAATTCACCAATATTAAACTAGAGGATTACAAAGGAAAATGGGTAGTGCTTTGCTTCTATCCAGGAGACTTTACTTTTGTCTGAGCTACTGAAGTTTCAGCAGTTGCTGAAAAATTTGACGACTTCCAGGAACTTGGCGTAGAAGTTCTTTCAATGAGTGTGGACAGCCAATTCGTTCACAAGGTATGGAATGACAATGAGCTTTCAAAAATGATTGGAAAGGATATTCCATTCCCAATGCTTTCTGATTCTGACGGATATGTTGGAAAGTTATATGGAATCTATGATGAGGATAGCGGAGTCGAGACAAGGGGAAGATTCCTGATTGATCCAGATGGAATAATCCAAGGATTTGAGGTACTTACACCTCCAGTGGGAAGAAATGTAATGGAAACATTTAGACAGATTCAGGCATTTCAACTGGTAAGAGAAACAAAAGGTGCTGAGGTTGCCCCTTCAGGATGGAAGCCTGGCAAGAAAACTCTTAAGCCGGGACCAGACTTGGTAGGTAATGTATGGAAAGAGTGGAAGGTAAGCGAGGCCTTTGAAGATTAATTAAATGTGTTGATTTATACATTGGAATGCGATACTATGGTATTGTTAAACGGTATAAATTTTAAATGGGGTTGTTGATTTATGAAAAAATTCGATACGGAACTAAAAATTTTAAAATCAAAAGAAATAAGACCATCCTATATAAGGGTAAGAATTTTAAATTATCTTCTTGAGGAAAGAATTCATCCTACAGTTGATGAAATTTATGAAAAATTAAGCAAAGAAATTCTAACACTTTCCAAGACGACAGTGTACAATTCCCTGAAGCTTCTTGCGGAAAAGGGATTGGCCAAAGCTATCAACATTGAGGGAAATGAGCTGAGATACGAAGCTGAACGTGGTTTCCACGGACACTTCAAATGTCAGTCATGTGACTCAATTTATGATATTGCCGTATCGGAGATTGCCTTTATGGAAGATGTAGAAGGATATCTGATCAATGACGAGCAGGTTCTTATTACTGGCTTGTGCCCAAAATGCAATAACTAAAAGTGAAATGATTATAAAAAGATACCCTTCTGGGGTATCTTTTGTTTTGTTTTAAAAATCCCAGGGTATAAATCATCTACGAGCGTTTATAATGAAGTTAAACATAGGAGGTTATTTAATGGAGAAAGTAAAATTTTCGATTATTTACTACAGTGCAAATGGAGCCAATTACAAAATGGCCAAATGGGCAGAGGAAGCCGCAAAAGAAACAGGCGCAGAGGTTAGACTGGCCAAGGTGCCAGAATTAATCCCTCAGGAGGTTATTGACAATAATCCAAAGATGAAAGAAATTGCTGAGTTGACAAAGGATGTTCCAATCGCAACATCAGATGATCTTGAGTGGTCTGATGCAATAGTATTCAGCACTGGGACAAGATTTGGAAATGTCACATCACAGATGAAGAACTTCTTTGATATGCAGGGAGGCCTTTGGGCAGAAGGAAAACTTGCTAACAAGGTGGTTTCTGCAATGTCTTCAGCACAAAACCCACATGGTGGGCAGGAAGAGACAATACAGGCTATGTACACAACATTTATGCATTGGGGTGCAATTATTGCTGCTCCGGGGTATACCGACAACTGTCTATTCCCAGCAGGCGGAAATCCCTACGGAACTTCTACTTCAGTATCACAGGAAGGCGAAATAATGGATGATATTGAAGCCGCAGTTAAGCACCAGGCAAGGAGAACAATCCAGATTGCAGAGTGGATTAAAAAGGGACAATAATTAAAAAGATGATTCCAGGCTTAGGCCTGGGAATCATCTTTTTTTTCGTCCTTGGCATCTTCTTTTTCAACATACCTGTCATCTCGAGGTTTATTTTTGTTTTTCTTTTCCTTAGGGCCTCTTTCAGGACCTCTTAAAATTCTTTTGACTATCTTGTACAGGATTATGGCAACAATCAATATAACCAACAGTCCTGGAAGATTGTATACAAGGAAGATTGCTAAATTTTCAGCTGATCTTCTGAATTGATACAGCGAGTTTTCGAAAGCATTCTGTATCCTTGTAAGGAAGGTAGTTTCCTTTGTTTCAGTTGTACTGACCTTGGCAACCTCAATAAGGGATACATGGAATGTTGAATAGTCTATCCTATCATCCAGGTTTACAAGAGTAGCTTTCAGGTTTTCCTTTTCGTATATGACTTCACTTAACTGGTCCTCAAGTTTAATTATATCTTCAATGGCCTCTGCTCTTTCCAGAAGTGAAAGAAGTCTTTCTTCCTTGATTTCAAGAACCTTAAGTCTGGATTCTGTATCTGTATAATATCTTGTGACATCCTCCTTTGATGTACTTTCATTTGTAAGATTTCCAATCTGCGGTACCAATCCCTTAAACTGATTTACCTTATCACGAGGAATTCGTATGGCAAAATCTCCACGCTGATACATTTGGGAGTCGTAGTAACTCGAATAGTAGACATTGGAGCTTGAAAGATAGCCTCCACTCTCTTCGATAAGTGAGTACAACTTCTCCAATGATTGGTCGAATGTAGTTGTCTCAAAGGTCATGCTTATGGTTGTGATGATTTTGTCAGGTTCAATGGAATTATCCAATCCTGGTGTTCCAAGGCCACTATCTCGTACTGCTTCTCCATACTGCTCGGAAGCAGGAGCTTCAGCCGGTGATTCAGCAGTCTGAGGAGCAGCTCCATCAGTGGAAGTCTCTTCTTTGGAAACCATTGAGCTGCAGCCTGCAAAGAGGGACAGGACCATAAGAATTCCAAGAATTAAAGCTAAGTAACGTGTGCCTTTTCTCATTTATCTCATCTCCTTTTGAATAATTATACATCAGATAATACGTCAAAGTGATACAATCCGGTTACAATAGGGTTAAGAAAGACCAACAGATTACATTAATGATTAATCACAATTTCATGATAGCATAAAAATTGTCGATTTACTCGACATGAAAGAGAAATATACATATAATTAGACATAGCATAATAGAAAAGGTGATTAAGATGACTACAATGGAAGGAACAAAAAAGATAAACAAGGGCAAACAGGTTGTAATAGCGGCAGCCCTTATAAATTTCATGACAGGTATGATGTATGCCTGGAGTATAATCAGCAAGGCACTTGTGGAGAACCATGGTTGGAGCAGCAAGGAGGCATCCCTTCCATATACAGTATTTACAATTGCATTTCCCTTGGCGATGATTTTATTTGGGAAATTTCAGGATACAAGAGGTCCAAGAATATCAGGCTTATTAGGTAGTGTTCTTGTGGGATCTGGTTTTATACTTGCAGGAATACTACTGGATCCAATTATGATGCTTCTAACAATTGGAGTAATGGCAGGAGCAGGGGTTGGAATTATTACCATATCAACAGCTCCACCGGCAATGAAATGGTTTCATCCAAGCATGAAGGGTAAAATCACGGGAATTGTAGTTGCAGGTGTAGGGATGTCAGCATTGTTGTATTCACCACTGGGGACCTTCCTAGTAGGAAGTGTGGGAGTAGCAAGAACCCTTCTATACATTGGGGTAATGGTATTGTCTACTACACTATTTCTATCTTTGAGGCTTGAAAATCCACCTGAAGGATATGACTTTGATGGGTACAAGGCTAAGATTGGCTATGTTTTTTCAAGAGATATACAATGGCGAGAAATGCTCAGAACCAGTGAGTTCTACAAGCTTTGGATAATGCTGGGATTGTCATCCTCAGCGGGGCTTATGGTAGTCTCACATATATCAAGCATATCAAGCATACAAAGCGGATGGCAGGCAGGTTTTGTGCTGGTAATGATTATTTCAGTATTTAACACTGCAGGTAGAATCATTGGAGGGATTATCTCAGATAGAATCGGAAGAATCAATACCATGAGAATTCTTTTTAGTCTACAGGCTGCAAATATGATCTTGTTCAGGAATGCAAATGCCATACCAGTTATGATAGTAGCTGCAGCAATAGCAGGATTGTGTTATGGTGCAGGTTTTTCAGTATTTCCTGCAACAATGGGAGATTATTACGGCACAAAATATTTTGGATTCAACTACGGCCTCCTTTTTTCTGGTTGGGGACTTGGAGGGATTATCGGACCAATGACAGGTGCAGCCATCTACGATGCAACGGGTTCCTATGGCCCGGCATTTCTTGTTAGTTTTGCTCTTCTTGTGATTTCATTCCTGATAACTTTGACAATCAGAAAGGAATTAACAAAGGAGTGATTGGAAGGAGAATATCCTGTGAAAAAGATTTGGATTATAATATTGACAGGTGTACTGATAATTAGTTTTGCAACTGCTCAGGAGACTAATACTGGAATCAGAAATTCATTGAAGCTGCATATTGATTCGGTAATAGTGGATAGTCATAATGACACCATGTTAAGGATTATAAACGAGAACAGCTGGCTTCCTGAAAGGGATATCAGAAAGAGGACTGAACTTCATGCTGATCTTGTAAAATTAAGGGCGGGGAATATCAGCGTGCCGTTTTTTGCAGCTTACTCCTCACCTTTTTACGGGCAACCTGAAAAAAGCTTAAGCAGGACTCTTGCGATTTTCAATGCGCTATACTGGACCGAAAAGAACAATCCTGACATCCTGTCAATCTCTTCAACTTACGAGGAGATACAGGAAACTGTATTGGAAAGAAGGATAGCAGCAGTACCTTCAATTGAGGGAGCTTATTCCATTACAAGTGAAAATGGAGAAGCGTTGTTGTTGCAGTATAGGGATCTTGGAGTAAAGGCAATAGGATTTACATGGAACTATTCAAATGATCTGGGAGAAGGTCTTTATGGTTCATATGGTGATTACAGGGGAACTCAGAGTCAAAGAGGACTGACAGAATTAGGTGTAGAGTTGCTTTCCCAAATGAATTACCTTGGAATCCTTATGGATGTAAGTCATCTTTCAGAAAGTAGCTTCTGGGATGTGATGGATAATACCAGAAATCCAATAATAGCATCTCACTCAGGTGCATATGGTGTGACACCTCACCCGAGAAATCTTACGGATCTTCAGATTCGGGCAATAGGTGAAAATGGTGGTGTAATAGGTGTCGTATATCATAAGGAGTTTATCGGGAAGCTTCATAATGCCTATGTTAAGGATATAGTAGATCATATGGATTATATTATTAATTTGATTGGTGTTGACCATGTGGGGCTTGGTTCTGATTTTGATGGAGCTTATTTGCCGGTTGATCTGGAGGACGCATCTAAAACCTATAGAATTACAGAAGAACTTGTAAAAAGAGGTTATGGGGATAGGGAGATTAAAAAGATTCTTGGACTTAATATTTTAAGGGTTATCAAGGAGAATGATCGTTTGGCACAGGAGACCAGGAAAAATGAAGATATAACTATAACACCGGATTTTAAAATGGGGGAAGGCTTTGAGGATAAAAAACCTGTATTTTCAGCAACAATCAGAGGGAATCTCAAAGATTTGGAGACCTGTATCATAGTAAACGGAATAAGATACCCTGTTGATATTGAAAATAGTAAAATGGAATATATACCAGAAGAAAATCTGAATGAAAAATTTTACCTTGTCACTTTTGCTGCAGTAAACTCCGACAGAGGAGAATCAAGAGAGACAAGAATAGTATATATTGAATGATTGCAGATAAAAAATCCCAGTTTCCCGGGATTTTTTCAGTTTAGCAGATAATATAAAGCGCTAGGGTAAAAGAGGTGCAGTATCAGCAGCAGGAATGACAATAAAGCCATTCTCTTATGCCATACAAACAAAGTTTTCTTTTTGAGTTTATAGAAGCTTCCTCCAAGCAATGCTGTCAGGAAAATGGAAAGGTATAGAAGGCTTCCAGTATGGAGTCTAAATCCACCCAGAGCCAAATAGCCGTGAACAAGAGCAAACACAGCAATTGCAACACCAAGAGGCTTGTGTAATCTTCTGAGAATTTTTACAGTGTCTCTAAAAGCTTTGTTTTGGGTTTTAAAGAATTTTCTGTTGAGAAAGTTCAAAATATAGGGGGAGAGAATCACTCCCAAAATTACTACATTTAGCCATCCTAATACTGAATACATACAACACCCCCAGGCTGATTATTCTTCAAGTGTTCCTACAATAGGCATTCTATCGAGAACTGACACACCATGTGGAGAAATATCCTTGATTTCTTCAGATAAATCCTGACCTGCCTGATATCCATTGTGGCTGCCTGCATTCCACATATCGGAGTCAGTTACGTCATATACTACACCATCAACTGCAACATAAGCCTCGCTGCCATCTGTACCATCGTACTCTGCCAGTTCCTCTAAAGTAAATACTCTATCTGCCTCTTCAACTGGCTCATCTGATCCATTTCCGGAAGAGCACCCTGCAAGAACCATAGCTGCTACTAGCACTACCATCAATATGCTTAAATACTTCTTTTTCATCAAAATCACTCCTTCTTGATTTCATAAGGTTGTATAATATATTACCCAGATTTCTAGTAATCCCAACAAAAACAATGGGAACTAAACAAAAAGTCGAAATTAGCCAAAAAACAGGATATAAGATGATAATTTCTCAAATAAGCTCCCTTTAGCTTCAATTATTGAGTGTTTTAGTGTAAAATAAAAGCAGAGCAAAAGTGTAGCATTAGTTCAGAATCAAATACAGAGCATAATGAAATGAGGAGGTGGCTGAATGAGTTCAAACGTTAAGTTTGTCAAGGATCATGAGATTGATCTTAATAGGATAAGCGTAAGAAGGGCACAGGAAGGTGACGAGGAAGGCGTATACAAGATAGCCTGCAGTGTAAGTGAGAGAGAAAGAGACTCCTACCAAGGATTTTTGATAGATGACTATCCTGTAGATCCGGGCTACTATATTGACTTGTTTGCAGACAGAATCAAGAATCTTAAGTACTTTTACGTAGCTGAACTAAACGGAAAGATAATCGGCTTTTCATTGGCTTACAAAAAGGAGATGTGGCTCAAGTATAACCCCGATTGGATTGATAATATTAGCTGGCATCCATCCTTCGACATGTCATTGCTTGATGATTTTGTACTTATTGACAAGACAGCCATAGAGGCTGAATATACTGGAGAAGGAATCGGTAGCAAGATATATGGAAAGCTAATTGAAGATATGAGGGAAAACGACATACACTATATTTTTTCTGAAACCGTGGTAAATCCGATTCCAAACTTTGCATCCCTTGCATTTAGGCAGAAGCAGAACTATATCATGGCGGGATTCAGATATGAGGAACACAAGGGAGTGATCTACTCCGACATGATTTTTTACAAGAAAATCTAATATATAAAAATTAAGGGTCTGACATGTTGTCAGACCTATTTTAATTCGGAAATATCCATTCCAGGGAAACCTTCAAGAAATTTTTCGCCGTTGCCAATCATAATTGTTGGGATTCCTACACTGCCTTTCTTCTTGATGGAATCAAAGTAGGAAGACTTGTCTCTGAAGGCAAGGAAAATCTTAAGACTTCTCATGCTATCAGTTATATCAATATACTGAAACTCTACTCCCTCGTCTAAGAGAAACTCTCTCAGTGGATCGCATTCTGGTCAAAGGGGACTTCCAAAAACTGTTATTTTTCTCATATGCATACCTCCTTGGATGAGATATATTATATCACAGTCCTCTACCATTTTAAAATTGACATATGTTATAAATGGGCGTAATATTAAGGTATAGACGTTGTTTAGCAAATTAGAGGAGGGAAGAAGAATGACTTATAGCCCAAGCTTAGGAAGTTCAATAACCAATACCAGAATGAGAACACCTGATAATTTATCGCCATTTTCGGGAATGTGTTCAGTTTGTACTGCAAATTGTACAGGGATGTGTGAAATCGGCCTTTCTGCACTAAGAGGAAGAGAAGCGACATATCCTTATCAAACCGATAGAAATCAGTTTGCATCAGAAAAGGACTATCCGGTTGATTACTCACATCTTAACATCAACGGAAGGGTCTTTGGTGCCTGGGGATGCGAAGAGGATCCTTATAAGGCTACATATCCCAATGCCAACATGGAAGCATCGGTGGGAACTGATAATCCAGTGAAACTTAAGATGCCCATAATCCTTCCTGCAATGGCAAAGCTGAACTGGAGAGATTATTATGCGGGTGCAGCTATGGCAGGAGTTCTTGTCGTCATAGGTGAAGATGTGGTAATGAAGGATCCGGAGCTGGTTCTGCAGGATGGAAAGGTAAAAAATGCTCCGCTTATAGGAGAGATGTTGGATTCATTCAGAAGATATAACAGGGGTTATGGTGATATAGTCCTTCAGGGAAACTTCGATGATGAACATCTAGGAGTTCTGGATTATGCAATAAAAGAACAAGGCGCCACTTCTGTAGAACTGAAGTTTGCACAGGCAGCCAAAGGGATCCAGGGACTGGGAATAATCAATACACTTGAGGAAGCATTGAAGCTTAAAAGAAGAGGTTACATTGTTCATCCAGATCCTGAGGATGAAGAGGTTTCAGAAAAATACAAGGTTGGAATTGGACCAAAATTTGAAAAGGTGGGCAAGCTTCCAATTTGGGATGAGGAGCATCTTGTAAACAGGGTTAAGGAACTGAAAGGTATTGGAGCAAAAAGAGTCTTCTTTAAAACAGGACCATTTAATCCGGCTGATCTTGCTAAAATACTTGTTATAGCATCAAAAGCAGGTGTTGACCTTGTTACCTTTGACGGAGCTGGAGGAGGCTCTGGAAACAGCCCTGTAAAAATGATGAATGAATGGGGAATTCCAACCATCGTCCTTGAGAGCATTCTGTATTCTACCCTTAAGGAAATGGAAAGCAAAGGCTACAGGCTGCCACAAGTAGCCATCACCGGTGGAATCGCAATGGAAGATCAGGTGTTTAAGGCACTTGCTCTGGGAGCTCCATATATAAACATAATAGGCATTGGAAGGGCTGCAATGGCAGCAGCTATGGTAGGAAAGACGGTGGGAGATCTTCTGGATGAAGGCAAGGTTCCAAAGGATTTTCAAAGATTTGGAGAAACAAAGGAAGAGCTGTTTGAAGGACTTAAAGATTTAAGACAATATTATGAAGATGCAGATACTTTCTCTACAGGGGCTATAGGACTTTATTCCTATCTTGAAAGAGTCAAAGCTGGAGTGCAGCAACTGATGGCACTGAATAGAAAGTTTGACCTTGAAAGCATAACACGTGAGGATGTTGTTCCTCTGACATTTGAGGCAAAACGAGTCACTGGACTGAAGGATTATAATGATCTGATGACAGATGGGTTGAAAGTATTGTAAAAATGTAACAATTACAGATGATTATTGACATATCACCCTAACATGCTATAATTTAAGTAATGGGAATATGTTAATAATTTTACCCAAAATAGTTAATTTATTAACAAAAAAAATAAGGGGGAGTTTGTATGAGAAATAAGACAAAATTTTTAAGCATGCTGTTGGTACTGTTGATGTCACTTTCAGTACTTACGGCTTGTGCACCTGCAGAACCGGCAGAAGAACCAGCACCAGTTGAAGAGCCAGCTGAAGAGCCAGCTGAAGAACCAGCTGAAGAGCCTGCCGAGGAGCCAGCTGAAGAACCAGCATTGGATCCGGAAGAGGTATTGAAAGAGGCATCGCTTGAGTTACTTAACAATATTCCTGACAATAACTTCATCATGCCAGCAGATGAAGCATTGGCATTATTTGAAGAAAATCCGGGAGCTGTATTTTGGGTGGATATGAGATCGCCTGATGACTACGCAGCAGGACACATAGCAGGAGCTGTAAATATTCCTTATGGCGAGCAAGGAGATCACTGGGATGTTCTTCCAACAAACAGACAGATCATTTTCCAATGCTATTCAGGACAGACTTCAGCTCAGGTAACAGCACTTGCACAAATGCTTGGATTCAATGCCGTTTCATTCAGAGGCGGAATGAACTTTGGGTGGGCACCTCTTGAGTTAGGTGAGGACACTCTTGAGATGGAAGCCAATGAATTGCCTGAAGCAACAGCACCAGAGCTTGACGAGAGAGGGCAGATCATTTGGGATGCAGCTGTGGATTATTTCTCATCAGACAACTATGTAATTGCACCAGCTGACCTTCTAGCAATCGTTGAAGAGAATCCAGATGCAATAACTGTTGTTGATATAAGACAGGCTGATGCTTATGAAGAAGGACATATTCAAGGAGCTATTCACATTCCATTCAAGGAAGTTGGAGCTAATATTGACCAGATTCCTATGAACAGACCTGCATATGTAACATGCTACACAGGTCAGACAGCTGGAATAACAATTGGAGCAATGAGAATGATGGGATACAATGCAATCAGTCTAAGCAGAGGCATGACAGGATGGGATGGAGCAGAGCTTCCCAAGGTAACAGAATAGGATAAGTATCAATTGGACAATAAAGGTCCATTTAACAGGGGGTGAGATTTATGTCAAAACCCAAAATATTCAATAGCTGGCTTTCAAGTCTTCTAGTTGTTGCTGTGTTGGCAATTGCTGCAATTGGAATTTATCAACTTGGTATATTACCCGGACTACCAGAGGTTGAGCCTACTCCTGTCGGTGAAGGTGAGGATAAGCCATATGAATATCCATCCATAGATAGTGCAAGCTGTGTGGCATGCCATACAAGTGAGGCTGTAATTGCCGCATCCACATGGGTGGAAAACCAACCTGTTGCAGAAGATACAGGAGGCTGAGGCGCCCCTGGTCCACAGCTGGAAGCTGTGGAAATGTTTCTTGTGTCACAGGAATTTGTTGAATCAACGCACGGAAGCCTTGGCTGTATAACGTGCCACGGTGGAGAAAATGAAGCTGACAAGGCAGTTGCCCACGAAGGGATGGAGCCTTATCCATCCAGGGATTTTGATTCAAACTGCGGAGCTTGTCATGGAGATGTAACAGATATTTATGCAACGTCCATTCACTACAACCTACATGGAATGGAAAATGGTTTGGCGGCATTTGCCGATGTAATGTCCCTGTCTGAATCACCTCACCACGAGGAGGTATTTGACCAGGATTGCTTTAAGTGTCACGCAACCTGTGGAGATTGCCATGTAAGCAGGGCAAAGAATTTTTCGAATGGTCTAGTTGACCAGCACACATTCCTGGGAACCCCTTCAATGGAGGAAAACTGCTACGCTTGCCACAATGCAAGAAATGCAGGTGAATATATGGGGATGGTAGGTTTTGGAGGAGATGTCCACTTTGAGGCTGGTATGACATGTATGGATTGTCATCCGGTTGACAACTTCCATGGAACAGGTGAGGCAACCAGTAATATGTGGGAGGAAAATCTACCTGCATGTACAGATTGTCATGAGGACAAGGATCCCGAGGTAGCTACAGACGTAAACCACAAGGTTCACGGAGATTCGCTTTCCTGTCAGGTATGCCATGCTCAGGCAAACAACAACTGCTTTGAGTGCCATTTGGATCCAAAAGAGGATGGAAGCGGACTTCAAAGTTCATCAGAGAGCAAGATAATGTTCAGGGTTGGTCTGAATCCGAATCCAACAGAGGAAAGGCCATACAAATATGTGGCATTAAGGCATGTTCCTGGACAAGAATCAATGCTTGATG
Organism: Gudongella sp. DL1XJH-153; assembly: GCF_049310905.1. Lineage (NCBI taxonomy): Bacteria > Bacillati > Bacillota > Tissierellia > Tissierellales > Tissierellaceae > Gudongella > Gudongella sp. DL1XJH-153. The sequence goes on along the minus strand of NZ_JBMEMN010000003.1, from coordinate 55,195 downwards.
CGGTTGGTGAAAACATGATGCCTAACTTCAATGAAATTACCAACTGGAAATATTCACCTACTCACAATGTACAGGCGAGTACATTCCAGAATGAAAGTTGTGAATCATGTCATGAAAACACAAGAATCTGGTTGAGTGAAGATGACTTCAGAGAGACAGATAGCGAAGCAAACTTCAGGCTTATACCGGAATTGCCACCATCATTGGATCAATAATATAAACAATCAAAAAGGGGAGCTTGCTCCCCTTTTAAAAAAATCAATATCAGGGGAGGTAGATGACAATAGATAAATTCATCCGACGATTGACCAGTCTAGGACTGGCAATTGCATTATTTGTCTTGATAGCAGCTTACTCAATAATTGGAACCGTTCTACCTCAAGGGTTGCAAAGGGAATTCTACATAGAAAACTATCCTTCAATTGGAAGTGCCATAACAACACTTCAATTTGACCAGGTTTATAGCTCCTGGATATTTAGGATATTGCTTTTTTTATTTATAGTCAATCTGTCAGGATGTACACTAAAAATACTACCGGGACAGTTGAAAAAAATTAAGGGGGGTTACTTTCCCGAGCCAAAATCAGATGCTGAGAATTTACATATGGATAATGTTGATCTTGAGAAATTCAGGGGAATTCTGAAAAAGAAAAGATATAGTATCATTCAGGATGAAAATGGCTTCAAGGCAACAAGACATAGAATCGGAAACCTTGGTTCGTCTGTAACACATTTAGGTATAATAATCATTATATTGGGAAGCTTTATTGGGAACATCTATGCCCAGGAAGGCTTTTTCAATATGCTCCCAGGAGATATCAAGAGCTTCCCTGAATACGGTTTTTCGCTAAAACTGGATGATTTCAGACTGGAATATCGCGAAAATGGTTCAGTTGATCAGTATTACAGTGACTTAACAATTCTTAAGCCTGGAGTAGATAACACAAGCGATACGATTTGGGTAAACAATCCTTTGAAAGTGGACAAGGTTAATTTTTATCAGACCAGCTACGGTTGGGCTAGCAATCTTGAAATATCAGATATTACAGGAGAAAACATGCAAGCTGGCTTGCTTAGAAATGGGGAATCATTCTTTTATCAACCAGGACACCTCACAGTATACCTGTATGGATATTTTCCCAATATGACCATAACATCCCAGGGAGAGCCAATTACAATGACAGAGCAGGAATTGAACCCACACTATGCCGTTATTCTATATGAATTTGGAAATCATGTAGCATCTGAAGTGCTTGGACCTGGACAAGAGTTTCAGTACAAGGAATATAAGTTGGCATTTATGGAATCAGAACTATATACTGGAATTACATACCGGAAGGATTTTGGGTATAATTTTGTTATGATTGGAAGCCTATTGATGACTCTGGGACTAATATTATCCTTCTACTATTATCCCAAGCATATTCTGGTTGAGGAAGGAAGCATTAAAACCATAACTAGACAAAACACCTGGGGATTCAATTTTCAGGTAAGACAGATGATTGAAAAATCAGCTGAGAAGGAGGAATAACAATGAATTTGGTATATTTCGAAGAAATACTGTTTACTCTTGCATTTATTGCATACACCCTATCAGCTGTTCTGTTTTTTGTCTTTGTAGCCTTGAAGAAAGAAAAAATTGGAAGAATTGCCATTGGACTTGCAATCGGAGGCTTTGGAGTACATACTCTTGCCATGATTCTCAGAGTTATCCATTCAGGGAGATTGCCATTTACAAATCAATTTGAGTTTGCAACTAGTTTTGCGTGGGGTATTGTCCTGTGCTATATTGTGCTTCACTATGCATATAAGTTCACTGGAATAGGAGCATTTGTAATGCCAATAGCATTCCTTGTAATGGGGTATGCATCTATGCTTCCAAAGACTGTAAAACCACTTATGCCCGCACTTCAAAGTGGGTGGCTGTACTTGCATGTAGGAACTGCTGTAATAAGCTATGGTTCATTCGCAGTAGCTGCGGGGCTTGCTGCAATGTATCTGATAGGAGAGAGGCAAAAGGCTTCAGGAGATGGTGACACAGTACTTCTAAAGTCGGAGGTATGTGACTACTTAAGCTACAGGGTTATTGCATTTGGATATCTGATGCTGACTCTTGTCATAGTTACAGGGGCGATTTGGGCCAAGTATGCATGGTCAAGGTATTGGGGCTGGGACCCGAAGGAAACATGGTCTCTGATAACCTGGCTCATATATTCAGTATATATTCATCTTAGATTCAATAGAGGCTGGAAAGGAAAACCCGCTGCCTGGTTTGCTGTAATTGGGTTTATCAGTGTAATCTTCACATTTGTGGGAGTAAATAACATATTGCCAAGCATTCATAGTTACAGATAAGATTTGGACAGCTTTTGAGAGGATACCTAAAAAGCTGTCCTTCAATATATATACGAAGGAATTATTCAGATTCACATTTACCCTCTCAGGGTAGATATAAATAGAGGTGATTATAATGGATAATTTTACAAAAAAGAAGATAAAAAAACCTGGAGAGATAATAAGTGATTTCAAATCTGGGGACTTTTCGATTACAAAGAGAAAGTTTGACTTGGAAAAAAGCAAAAAGACAGTTGAAGAGATTTCAAAGGATGGGAAAAGAATAAAGGAAAAGGTGGAAGACCTTAAGGAAGTTCATCAAAAGATTACAGATAAGGACAGTCCGGAGAAAAAAAGATTTATAAAGAGAAAAATGCCGGGGAAAAGATAATTGAGAGATCAACTATGTTGGTCTCTTGCTTTTGTCAGAATGAATAAAGAGGTGTGATAATGAAGGTAAAGAGACTCAACATAAGAACTGTTGACAAGGAAACTAAAAGCTTACAAAAGGCAGTTTGCATCAAAGGCATGGGAATAGAAGGGGACAAGAATGCAAAAGGTGGCGAAAAACAGCTTTCTCTCCTTCCTCTTCATATCAGAGAAGAAATTGAGGAAGGGAAAATCAATGGATTGTGCATTCCCAGATTTACTGAGAATATTTCCTATGTTGGTAATTCCGACTTGTCTAAAGGAGATATGTATAAAATCGGGGATGTTTTAATTCAAATAAGCAGCACTAGGAAAAAGTGCTTCCCTGAGTGCCAGAACATTATCAAAAATAAGCCTTGCACTCTAGTGAAATCCGTCAGTTATGCAAAAATAATTTCTGGAGGAATTATCGAGCTAAACGATGAAATTGAGGCGTTTAAAGGCAAGGATGACGATTTTTAGGTGCAGGAAAAATGATAATTGATTGATAATTTATTAGCAAATTATTGATTTATCAGAATAATTATTATAGAATTAGTTAGTATAGTCGTGGTATTAGATAATTTTTCAATATATACATTTTAGGGGGTGAAGCGATGGCAACAGATGCTATACTGGCCGTAAAAAAAGCAGAAGAGCAAGCCAGGGAAATTTTAGAGGAAGCTGGCAACAGAGTAAAAAAATCCACTAAAGAATCATCCCAGAAGGCAGATGAGCAGTTCAAGATGATACTTGATGAGGCCAAATCAGAAGCTGACAGTATTAAGAAGACTGCAGTAAGTGAAGGGGAAGCCATAGCAAAACCTATCCTTGAGAAGGGTAGGGCAGAGGCGGAAGCGTTAAAGGAAATGGAAGCTGAGAAACTGGAAAGAGTAAGCAATATAATTATTGAGAGGATCGTGAACAATAATGGCAATAGTTAAGATGAATGAGTTCAGCTTATTTGCCTTCGATTCATCCAAGGAAGATCTTCTCCATGAGCTTCAGAAGTTTGAATACGTCCATTTTACAAATCTGGGCGTAGATGGAACACTTTCAGAATTGGGATTAAAAAATGTCAGGGTACCGGAAAGTCTAATGGAAATTGATGATGACATAAACAATGTTTCATATGCAATAAGCATTTTATCAAAGTTCCACGTAAAACCGAAAGGTATCAAGGCCATGCAGGAAGGTGTGAAAACATTCACTTTCGAGGATCTTGAGGAACAGGCACTGTCCATTGAGTACAAGGAGACACTGGACGAGGTTGAGAGCCTTTGGAAGAGAATGGAATCACTCAAGCAGGAGAAGGAAAAGGCGAGGGCAAGATTATCAGAGCTCAAACCATGGAAATCTCTTGATGTATCCGTTTCTGAAATCAATGGAATCAGTAAGGCTGAGATTTTTACAGGGACTGTACCCAAAAAACTCAAAGAAAGACTTTCTGAGGAAATGACAGGCTTCGAAAGGACTTACTACGAAGTCGTGGAGGAGGACAAGGACAATCTTTATGTTGTAGCCATGTCCTATGGTGAAGAAGTTGAGAAGGCATTAGATAGTCTCAGAAACACAAGCTTTTCCAAGGTAATAATCCAGGGAGAAGACAAACCTGCCCAGGAAATGGAAAAGACCAATAAGAGAATTGAGGAATTGAATTCCCAGATGGGAGATGTTGAAAAGAGTATCAAGGAGATGACTCCCGAAATACCCAGACTGGAGCTGGTATACGACTATCTGAGCAATAAGAAGCTCAGAACAGCTGCCGCTGAGAACTTTCTTTCTACAGAAAACGTCGATGTCATAAAAGGCTACATACCTTCAGACAAGGCGGAAGAGTTTGAAAACAATATCAGGGACAGACTCCAAAATATCTATTATATTGAAATGAAGGAAGCGGAAAGGGAAAGCGATGATACCCCAATTCTGCTTAAGAATTCAAATTTTGCAAAGGCATTTGAATCCTTAACAGGGATGTATTCAATGCCCAAGTACAGTGAAGTTGACCCTACTCCATTATTGGCACCGTTTTATCTTGCTTTCTTTGGAATGATGGCAGCGGATGTAGGTTATGGTCTGATAATGCTCATTGGAACATTATTTGTTCTTAAAAAGTTTAACTTGAAAGAAAACACAAAACTTTTCGTTAAGTTTTTTTATTACTTGAGCTTTTCAGTAATAGTGTGGGGATTCCTATACGGTTCCCTATTCGGAGGAATAATACCTCTTCCCGGCTTATTTGAGCCTGCTGAAGATTACAATACTCTTCTTATACTATCCATAATATTTGGACTGATCCACATATACTTTGCATTAGCCATAAAAGCATACGTTCTGATACACAATGGAAAAGTCAAGGATGCCCTGTTTGATGTAGGACTTTGGTATCTGGCACTGACAGGAGCAATTGTTTACCTTCTGAATATTGTAGTGACCCTTCCTGAACTGGTGAAGACCATCAGTCTGGTAGTTATGATAGTGGGAATGGTTGGAATTGTACTTACAGGAGGAAGAGATGCAGAAGGTATGGTTGGGAAGATAGGAGGAGGAATCTACTCCTTGTATGGAATGTCAGGTTATGTAGGTGACTTTGTATCATATTCAAGGCTGATGGCCTTGGGACTGGCCGGAGGATTTATAGCCGGTGCGGTCAATATGATGGCAGGTATGGTTGCTGGAAGTGGAGTGCTTGGATTTATCGGAGCCATTATTATCTTCATCTTCGGGCAGACATTTAATCTTGGACTTACACTGCTTGGAGCATATGTTCATGCCATTAGACTGATATTCGTTGAATTCTTTGGGAAGTTCTACGAAGGTGGAGGAAAGAGATTTAACGGATTTAGAAGCAAACCAAAATATATAAATCTAAAATAGATTAGGAGGAAATGTAAATGATGTTTACTGAATTTATTGTTTCAAATGGTGGGGTATTTTTCGGAGGATTAGGTATAGCACTGGCAGTATTCCTTTCAGGTATAGGATCTGCGATTGGAATCGGAATTGTAGGACAGGCAGCAAGTGGTCTAATAATTGAGGAACCTGACAAGTTTGGTCGTTCACTGGTATTACAGTTGCTTCCAGGTACACAGGGACTGTACGGATTTGTAATAGGACTTTTGGTCCTTGGACAGCTTGATGCAGGAATGAGCCTTGCTCATGGTATGTACCTTATGGCGGCTTGTATGCCAATCGGATTTGTTGGATGGCAGTCAGCCATTGCTCAGGGAAAAGTTGCAGCTTCAGGTATATCAATCCTTGCAAAGAACGAAGAGCATTCAACCAAGGGTATTATCTACTCGGTTATGGTTGAGACATATGCCCTGCTGGCATTTGTAATCTCACTAATTCTTGTAAACGCCGTAAGTTTCTAGAAAAAGTAAGGATGTGAAGCTATGTCAAATTTAGATAACCTTACCCAAAAGATTCTTGAGGATGCAAAGAACAAGGCCAGTGAGATAGTTAAAGGCGCTGAGAAAAGAAACGATAGTCTCATTAATCAAAGGGTAAAGGAAGCGAATGAGAGAAAGGAAAAAATTCTCGAGAAGGCAGCAGCAGAAGCTGAAATGCTCAAGGATAGAGTAATATCAAGTGCCGAACTTAAGGTCCGCGATGAAAAGCTATCCGCCAAGCAGGAAGTTATGGATACAGTATTCAAGATGGCAAAGGATAAACTTTCAGATCTGGACCAGAAGGAATATCTGAGATTTGTGGAGTCTTCCATAAAGGATATAGATATAGAAGGCAAGCCTTCAGTACTTGTGAAAAAGGAAAAAGTCCAGCAGTTAAAAGAGCTTTCGGACGAGGTGGCACTTGTCGAGGATGAGTCCGTTGATTCAGGATTTATACTTAAAGATGGAGATATAATATATAATTACACATTTGATGCCCTGGTTGACGAAATCAGGGAGGATCTCGAAGGGGAGATAGTACAGAAACTCTTTGAAGAATAGGAGTGAGTTCATGGATAGAATGGAATTTACCCAGGGGGTAACACGTACCAGAGTCCTTGAAAAAAAGCTCCTTGATCAGCCAACCATCGACAAGATGGTAGATGCAAAGGATTTGGAAGAGGTACTGAGAGCCCTTGGAGATACAGAATATGCAAGCGCAGTATCAGCTGTGGAAAAAGGTGAAGATTATGAGCAGATATTAGCCAACGAACTCAAAAAGTCATACGACTTGATGAGAGAAATATCACCTCAGGATGAAGTTGTGGATTTGATGGCATTAAAGTACGATTATCACAATCTTAAGGTAATGCTTAAAGAACATGTTATGGAGAAGGACCTGTCGGATTTGTATATTCCAATTGGAACGATTGATTTCAATAAACTGAAGGCAATGTTTAAAGCAGAACAGATGAGGGACATTCAACTGGAGTTTAAGGAAGCAATTGCAGAAATCATAAAGGATTATGAAGAGCAAAAAGACCCTCAAAGAATAGATATCCTCGCGGACAGACATTATTTCAAGCATTTATACAAGATAGCCAAAGGGACAGAAATAGATCTGTTTAAGGCTTATGTGAAGGATCTGATTGATTTTCTAAACGTATCAGCAGCAATTAGACTTAAGAAACAAGGGAAGGATCTTAGATTCTTCAGAGAAGTGATCCTCTTCAACGGAAACATTGAAAGAGATGACATTCTCCTTACCATGAATGACTCAATTGATGTCATGATGAACAAGTTTAGAAATGCAAGAATAAGCAAGCAACTCTTAAAGGGTCTTGAGGCATATCAGGAAACAGGAAGATTGTCCATATTTGAGAAGTACATGGACAACTACATGATAAGTCTTAACAAGGATTCAAAATCTGTAACATTTGGGCCTGAACCCCTGTTCTCATATCTGGTTGCAAAGGAAATGGAAATGAAGATACTGAGAATAATAATGGTTTCTAAAATGAACAATCTTTCACCAGAGGCCATAAGAGAAAGGTTGCGTGATCTATATGTTTAAAGTGGGAGTAATTGGAGACAAGGATTCCGTACTGGCATTTAAAGCCTTGGGAGTAGAGGTATTTACAGTAAAAGAGGCAGATGAAGCTAGAAAAACAGTGGATACCATGGCAAGAAACAATTATGGAGTTATCTTTATCACAGAGCAGATTGCCAGTTTGATACCAGATACTGTTGATAGATATGACAAAGAGATAATCCCTGCGGTTATTCTTATCCCTAGCAATCAGGGAACACTTAATATAGGGATGGACAGGATAAACGAGAATGTTGAAAAGGCCGTAGGATCAAATATTTTATAGAAAGAGAGGGCTTATCTTGAAAGTAGGGAAAATAGTGAAAGTATCTGGACCCTTGGTAGTTGCTGAGGGGATGGATGAAGCGAATGTATATGACGTAGTACAAGTTTCCGACTTCAAGCTTGTCGGTGAGATAATAGAAATGAGAGATGATAGAGCATCAATACAGGTATATGAGGAGACTACGGGAATTGGTCCTGGAGACCCTGTGTATACCACTGGTGAACCTCTATCGGTTGAACTTGGACCTGGAATGATAGAAGCCATGTTTGACGGAATACAGAGACCACTTAACAAGTTCAGGGAAGTGTCAGGTGACTTTATGACCAGAGGTACAAAGGTCGACAATCTGGACAGGGAAAAGAAGTGGGACTTTACACCCACTGTCAAAGTTGGAGATAAGGTCGTTTCTGGAGATGTCATTGGTACTGTACAGGAGACAACTCTGATTCTTCACAAGGTAATGGTGCCACCTGGAATTTCCGGCGAGGTAACAGAGATAAAAGAAGGATCCTTCAATGTTGTGGAGGACATATGTGTACTTGATGGAGAAAAGAAGCTTCAGATGATGCAGAAATGGGCCGTAAGAAAAGGAAGACCCTTTACAAAGAAGTTGAATCCTGATGTTCCCTTGTTGACAGGGCAAAGGGTAATCGATACGTTTTTCCCTGTTGCAAAGGGAGGAACCGCAGCAATTCCGGGACCATTCGGTTCAGGAAAGACAGTTGTACAGCATCAGCTTGCCAAGTGGGCTGACACGGAGATAGTTGTCTATGTAGGTTGTGGAGAGCGTGGTAACGAGATGACGGACGTACTGATGGAATTCCCGGAGATAATCGACCCGAAAACCGGAGAATCACTGATGAAGAGGACGGTTCTTATCGCCAACACATCAAATATGCCTGTTGCCGCCAGAGAGGCTTCAATTTATACTGGAATAACAATTGCAGAGTATTTCAGGGATATGGGCTATTCAGTTGCCATAATGGCAGACTCCACATCAAGATGGGCAGAAGCCTTAAGAGAGATGTCCGGTCGTCTTGAAGAGATGCCTGGTGACGAAGGTTACCCAGCTTATCTTGCATCAAGAGCTGCAGCATTCTACGAGAGATCAGGAAAGGTTATCTGTGACGGATCAGATGAGAGAGAGGGAGCAATTACAGTAATCGGAGCAGTATCACCTCCAGGAGGAGATATCTCAGAGCCGGTATCACAGGCTACACTGAGAATTGTAAAGGTATTCTGGGGACTGGATCATGCACTTTCATACAAGAGACACTTCCCGGCAATCAACTGGCTAAACTCCTATACACTATATCAGACAAAGATGGACCAGTGGATGGCAGCAAATATTGACCCTGAGTTTGCAAAAAACAGGGCAAAATCCATGAACCTCCTTCAGGAGGAATCATCATTACAGGAGATTGTAAGGCTTGTAGGAAGGGATTCACTTTCAGATGAGGACCAGTTGAAGCTAGAAGCTACAAAGTCCATGAGAGAGGATTACCTTCAGCAAAATGCTTTCCATGATATCGACACATTCTGTTCATTGGAGAAGCAGAACAAGATGCTTAAACTTATTCTTGAATTCTATGACCTTGGAATGAAAGCACTTGAAAAAGGAGTATACCTTAAAGACATAGAGCATATGCCGGTAAGGGAAAAAATTGCAAGAAGCAAGTATATTGATGAAGAAGAACTGCAAAAGATAGACGAGATAAGTGTTGAACTAAATGAGGAAATAAATAAACTTATAGAGGAAGGAGGTATCCTGGATGCGTAAAGAATACAATACCGTAAGAGAAGTAGTTGGGCCCTTGATGGTAGTTGATGGAGTAGAAGGTGTCAAGTACGAGGAGCTTGTTGATATTGAGCTTGGAACAGGTGAAAAAAGACGTGGTAGAGTACTTGAAGTTAATGGCGACAAGGCTATGATTCAGCTGTTTGAGGGATCCTCCGGAATCAACCTTGGTAAAACAAGGGTAAAGTTTCTAGGAAAACCTCTTGAACTCGGAGTTAGCGAGGATATGATTGGACGTATATTCGATGGTCTTGGAAGACCCAAGGATGATGGACCAAAGATTATTCCTGAGAAAAAAGTAGATGTAAACGGAGTTCCAATAAACCCGGTAGCAAGGGACTATCCAGAGGAGTTTATTCAGACGGGAATTTCATGCATAGACGGACTTAATACCCTGGTAAGGGGACAAAAATTGCCAATATTCTCCGGTTCAGGACTACCACATGGAGAGGTTGCCGCGCAGATAGCAAGACAGGCTCAGGTAGTTGGGTCCGGTGAGAAATTCGCCGTTGTATTTGCTGCTATGGGTATAACATTTGAGGAAGCTCAGTTCTTTATTGAGGACTTTACAAAAACAGGGGCAATTGACAGGGCCGTATTATTTGTAAACCTTGCAGATGACCCTGCAATTGAAAGAATCGCAACTCCAAGGATGGCGCTTACCTGCGCTGAGTACCTCGCATATGAAAAGGACATGCATGTACTTGTAATCCTTACTGATATGACTAACTACGCTGAAGCGCTTCGTGAGACTTCGGCAGCCAGAAAAGAAGTACCTGGTCGTAGAGGTTATCCAGGATATCTCTATACAGACCTTTCAACCATATATGAGAGAGCTGGAAGGATTAGGGGAAGAAAGGGTTCAATAACCCAGATTCCGATTCTTACAATGCCTGAGGATGATATTACACACCCGATACCTGACCTTACAGGATATATCACAGAGGGTCAGATTATACTATCCCGTGCACTTTACAAGAGAGGTATCGAACCACCAATAAATGTTGTACCTTCATTGTCACGTCTTAAAGACAAGGGTATCGGTGATGACAAGACCAGAGAGGACCATGCGGATACAATGAACCAGATATATGCCGCATATACATCAGGAATAGAAGCAAGGGAACTTGCCACAATTCTGGGTGAGTCGGCACTTTCTGATGCAGACAAGGCATTTGCAAAGTTTGCAGAAGCATTTGACAACCAATATGTAAATCAAGGGTATGATAACAATAGAAGCATTGAAGAAACACTTAATCTGGGATGGGAACTTATGAAGATTATTCCAAGAGGGGAGCTTAAGAGAATTCGTCAAGAGTTTATTGACAAATACCTTCCACTGGAAGACGAAGGGGATGAGTAGATGGCTATTTTGAATGTTAATCCTACTCGTATGGAGCTCACCCGCCTCAAGGCACGTCTTAAAACTGCCACAAGAGGTCACAAGCTTTTAAAGGACAAGCAGGATGAGCTTATGAGAAGGTTTATCGAGCTGATTAGAAAGAACAAGAAGCTTCGTACCCAGGTTGAACAGGACCTGAAGGATGCCTTTGCTGAATTTCTTCTTGCCAGTGCTGTCATGTCTCCGGAAATTCTTCAGGAGGCCGTAGCATTTCCCAAGGAAAGCATCAGCGTAGACATCAAGAAAAGGAACGTCATGAGCGTTCATGTCCCCGTGATGAATTTTATCAGAAAGCTTGAGGGGGATGAGGGTAGCATATACCCCTACGGCTTCGCACAGACATCAGGAGAGCTTGATGATGCAATTTCCAAGCTATACACCATAATGCCGGAGCTTTTGGAGCTGGCGGAGGTTGAGAAGGCTTGTCAGCTGATGGCTGATGAAATTGAGAAGACAAGACGTAGAGTTAATGCACTGGAGTACAGGACAATTCCTGAGCTTCAGGAAACAATAAGATTTATCCGTATGAAGCTGGATGAGAATGAAAGAAGTACCATTACCAGAATTATGAAGGTAAAGGATATGATTAATAAGGATGCTTAAGAGCAGAGGCAAAGGCCTCTGCTTTTTTAGTGGGGAAAGAATCAGGAGAGGACCAGACAAGGGGACGTTTCATCTGTCTTTTTTGCCCTTGTCTTCTTCCATCTATCAACTTTGCTATTCTTACTTTACTGTATAAACATAATATTTAAGGGTATTTGTAATAAATAGGGATTTACCAATATGTGTCAAGGAGTGATTCATTAGTGGACATAAAAAATGAAATTGAGAATCTAAAGGAAGAATTGATCAGCCTGAGAAGAGACTTTCATCAGCACCCTGAACTGGGATTCCAGGAGTTCAGAACAGGTAAGATAGTTGCTGATTATCTGGAGGACCTAGGTCTGGAAGTGGAAAGGAATATTGCCAAAACCGGTGTAGTAGGTTTGCTAAAGGGAAAGCATCCGGGAAAGACCATTGCATTGAGAACTGATATGGATGCACTTCCTCTTACAGAAGAAACAGGCTTGAGCTTTGAATCTGATAATGAGGGAAATATGCATGCATGCGGCCATGACGGTCATCTAGCAATGATGCTAATAGCTGCCAAGGTATTATCCAGCAGAAAAGAAGAGATCAAGGGAAATGTAAAATTTATATTTCAGCCCAATGAGGAAGATGCCGGAGCTGAAATAATGATTAATGAAGGAATCCTTGAAAATCCCAAGGTTGATGCCGCTATTGGAATACATCTTTGGTCATTGCTTGAGTCAGGAAAGGCTGGAGTAGCTGCAGGGCCTCTTATGGCATCAAGCTACTATTTCAAGTTGCTTGTCAATGGAAAGGGCGGTCATGGCGGAGCACCACATACTACCATCAGCCCGATTCTTGCAGGAATCGATATGATAAAAGGCCTGCAGGAGATGGTTCTTAATGAAGTGGATGCACTTAAGCCTACCATTATAAGTTTTGGCAAGGTGAATGCGGGAACATACCCAATAATAATACCGGAAAAAATGGAAATTGAAGGATCGATCAGATGTCTGCATCCAGATACAGAGGCTGTACAGGAAAGGATGGGGGAAATAATTGAAGGAATATCAAAAGTTCACAGAACCACATTTTCACTTGAGTTTAAGTGTGGAAATGAACTCCTCTATAATGATCAAGAAATGACAGAATTTGTAGAGGGTGTGACAGAAGAAGTGGTAGGCAAGGAAAATGTGGTGAAATCAGATATAAGTGTAATGCTTGGAGAAGATTTTGCCGAGTTCTCAAAAAGAGTTCCTAGTACATTTATTTTCCTTGGATCAGCTGATAAGAAAAAGAAGACAGATTATCCTCACCATCATCCAAAGTTCGATATCGATGAGGATGTTTTGCAACTTGGAGTAGAAATCCATGTAAAAACAGCTTTGACTTATCTGAATGACCAATAGTATAAAATTGAATGAATCTATAAATGGCTGGGGAAAACATTCCTCAGCCTTTTTTAGTCCCAACCCAGAGGAGCAGTATATGAAGAAAATTTCATATAATCATGTGTGTTCCACGGATACAGGCTATATGCACACATGATAAGAAATTGATTGATCAATGGACTAATTCAATTCATAAATTTCTGAAAAATTTCTTGACACCAAAAAAAAATTACTATAGTATCAAAAATAGAACAACGTTCTAATATATTGAAATTGTTCCTAAAACAACAAAGTTAAAAGGACTAATAAAAAAGATGATGAAAGCTGTAATGCAGACTGAAAGCACATGACATAAAGAAATCAGCATTATAGACCATCGTTCCAAAAAAAGGGATAATATAAAGAGCGTTGGAAGATATGGATCGTAATTAGAAAGAGGAGGAGATTGAGGATGCCAAAGAAGAAAAGTATTTTGGATTTGTACAAAATGAAAAAAGCTGGTGAAAAGGTGGCTTGGATCACAGCGTATGATTATCCAACAGCCATGTTTGCAGAAGCAGCAGAAATGGACATGCTTTTAGTCGGAGACTCATTGGGAATGGTAACCCTTGGATACAGTGGAACAGTACCGGTTACAATGGAAGATTGCATTTCGCATTGCCAGGCTGTAAGACGAGGAGCACCAAAGACGTTTATTATTGGAGATATGCCTTTTGGTTCATACCAGGGTTCAGATGAGCAGGCTGTCAATAATGCAGTAAGATTCCTAAAGGAAGCCGATGTGGATGCTATCAAACTGGAAGGTGGAGTCAGGGTACAAACCAGAATCCGTGCAATCACTGATGCAGGTATAGCTGTATTTGGTCATATCGGACTTACTCCTCAAAGCTCAGGGCAGTTGGGTGGATTTAAAGCACAAGGTAGAGATGTAAAGAATGCCAGAGGAGTAATTGAAGATGCGTTTGCAGTTCAGGAAGCAGGAGCGATGGCACTTCTAGTGGAAGCAGTACCACCAGAGTTAACAAAATTCATCGCAGAAAAACTGGAAATCCCAGTATATTCAATCGGAGCAGGAGACTGTGATGGCCAGCTTCTGATAAGCAGTGACATGGTTGGAAAATTCCAGGCATTTACTCCAAAATTTGTTAAGGTCTATGCAAATATTGCAGAAATTGAAACAAATGCTTACAAGGTATATGTCAAGGATGTAAAAGAGGGTGTTTTCCCATCAGATGATTATGTTTACCACATTACAGACCCAATTGAGGAATTTGAGAAACTGTTTAAGGAATTTGAATAACAAGCAACCAAGATAGACAATAGCAAGAACATTACAAGAAAATTACTAACTAATCGGAGGTAAAAAGATGGCTTTTAAAGAAATGATGGATTATATGCAAAACGAAATGAAATTTCCTATAAGGGATAAATATGACCTGCCTACTTCAGACAAGACCTTTGAAGGTGGAGCTCATTACAGAATGGAAATAACAGGGATCGAAAGTGCCAACAACTTTGCCAACCTTGTTAAGGAGATTGACAAACAAAAGGCTGTAGTGCACAGAGTAATCGGTTTGGTGGGTGGTTCTGCCCTGATAGACAAGGCTGAATTGAAAGAGTATGCTCAGATATCAGCTGATGCAAAAATCGAGGCTCTGGTAAACCCAATGGCTTCAAGAGCATGGGACGGAGGAAGTCAATATAAGACTCCAGAAGGATATGTTTCAGGTATGAGATTAAGAGGCCAGGACAACATGCGTCTGTGGCTAAAGGAGTTTGATCGTTGCCTGAACGCCGGAATCAGAGGATTCCTGATCACTGATGAAAGTGTACTATATACGGTTGTTAAAATGAGAGCAGCGGGCCTGATTCCTGCTGAGACCAAGTTCAAGGTTTCTGTATTCGCGGGACATGGCAATGCAGTAGCCGGGAAGATGCTTGAAGATATGGGAGCAGATAGTTTTAACCCATTGGCTGATCTTACGCTTCCAATGTTTTCTGCAATAAGGAGTGCAACAACTATTCCAATGGATGTATATATGAGTCTTGTTGATTCAATGGGTAATATTCAAAGACATGTTGATTCAGATGAGATAGCAAGAATATGTGCTCCAGTCTACTTCAAGTTTGAGCCTGGAAAGAATGAGATGGATATCTACAATGCTTGGCATGATGATGAGCCATTGGATAGACTGATACCAGTTAAGGTACGTATGGCAAAGATCGCTAAGGAATGGTGCGATGAAAGCGAACATGAACTTGTATTCAATGATTACAAAGAAGACTTATCAATTCCAAGACCATAAAGGTAGGTGTTAAAATGAGTAATAATCCTTTTGAAACTGCTTTGGCTACATTGAAGGAAGCCAGTGAATTGGCAAATCTTGACCCAAATGTAGTAAAGTATTTGTCAAAGCCAAAAAGAATCTTCCAATTCACAATCCCAATGAGGATGGATAATGGAGATTACGAAATATTTGATGCATACAGAGTTCATTACAATGACGCTTTGGGACAGGTGAAAAATGGGATGAGATTTGTTCCTGACCTGGATCTTGATATTGTCAAAGCTCTTGGATTCTGGATGACAATCAAGCACGCAGTGGCAGGAATTCCTGCAGGCGGTGGAAAGGGCGGAGTTAAAGTTGATCCGCGTAAACTTTCCGAAGGGGAACTGGAAAGAATCTCCAGGGCATTTATAAGAAAGCTTCCGGTAAAAGGTGCCTGGGTCGATGTGCCTGGTGCTGATATCGGTACTAGTGCAAAGACAATGGCTTGGATGCTTGATGAATATGAAGAAATCAATGGATTCCACAGTCCAGCAGCAATAAATGACAAGCCTGCAGAAACTAACGGAACCCTTGGAAGCATGGAAGCGACAGGTACTGGCGCATTCTATGTAGCAATGGAAGTAATGAAGGATAATAATATTCCAAAAGGTGCAACAATTGCAATGCAAGGATTCGGTAATGTCGGAAGAATTGCTGCAAGACTTTTGCATGACCAAGGATATAAGGTGGTAGGTGTAGCGGATCTTACAGGTGGTGTATACAATTCAGATGGAATTGATATTCCAAAGCTTGAGGAACACGTTGCCGAGAACAAGAAAATTGAAGGCTTCCCTACTGAAAAGTCAGTGAATGTAAACAACGTCCTTGAACTTGAAGTTGACATACTTATGCCAGCGGCAGTTCAAAGTGTAATACACGAGAAGAATGCAGAAAATATAAAGGCTAAAGTAATCATGGAATGTGCAAACGGACCTGTAACTCCAGAAGCAGAAAAAATGTTGGAGAAAAAAGGTGTCCTGATAGTTCCTGACGTTCTGACAAACTGCGGGAGTGCAATAGTATGTTCATTTGAAAGAACACAGGGCTTGACTGACGATTACTGGGAGCTTGACAAGGTAAACGACAAACTTAAGGAGCAAATCACTAAAGCATATAAAAATACAGTTGAAACTGCGAAAAATGAAAACTCATCAATGCGTAATGCAGCCTGGATCAACGCACTTAGAAAACTCGAAAGATCAATGAAAGCTCGAGGCTGGGTATAAAATAAAATGGCATGGGCTTTCTGAATAAGAGAGCCTTTTTCCAGCCCTGGTTCTTTGGTACAATAAACCTATATAGTGATGTATACGAAGAATTCTAGAAAGGGTGAATAAAATGGAATCAAACAAGTCCCAGCACACGCCGAAATATCCCGTGCTGACAATAGACAAAGCTTTGGAAGTAATGGAGATATTGGCCGAGGAAGGCTATCAGGAAGGAATGGGAGTCAGCGAGCTCAGCTCAAAATTGGATATTGGAAAAAGCACAGTACACCGCATATTGGATACATTGGCAGCCAGGAACTATCTGGAACAGGATCATGAAACCAAAAAATATCGGTTGGGATGGCGGTTGTTTGAAATTGGCAATGTGATTCCTCAACAGCGAAATCTTTATAATTTTGACATAGGAATCCTGCAAAATCTATGTAACCAATATCAGGAAACAGTAAATTTGGGAGTTAGAGTTGATGACAGCGTTGTAACCATTTCAAAAGTAACAGCAAAGGCAAGTCTTATAGCCAATTTGCAGATCGGTTCAAGAGAACCACTTCATGCAACAGCAATGGGGAAGGCTTTAATATCGGATATGACAAGGGAAGAAGTAATTGGAATATTAGGAGAAGGTCCATACAATAGTTTCACAAGCTTTACCATTACTGGTATTGACGAATTGATGGATGAGCTGAGAAAAATCAGAAAACAGGGATTCAGCGTGGATGACGAAGAGGTTGCACCAGGACTTACCTGTATCGCAATGCCTGTAAGAAATTTCGACAATGAAATTGTGGCGGCAATCAGCGTAAGCGGTGCAAGCATACGACAAACCTACAGTAAAATTGATGATATCAAGGTAGGATTGAAGGAAGCGACCGACAAACTATCATATTTCCTGGGTTGGGAAGGCACAATACCAGATGTTTCAGAGACAAAATAAGGTCACATTAAGGGAGCTGACTTTAGGAATGGATTGGATCAAGGAACAAAGCGAGGAATTGCAGAATGAGCTTATAGAACTTAGAAGAAATTTCCATGCTCATCCGGAACTGGGGTTTGAAGAGCATCAAACCAGTAAAAAGGTTGAAGAATACCTTCAAAGCCTGGGGCTTCAAACAGAGCGAGTTGCAAAAACCGGAGTGGTTGCAATGATCGAAGGAGCAGAAGACGGACCGGTGTTGATGCTTAGGGCTGATATGGATGCACTGCCCATACAGGAAGAAAACACTGTAGACTATGTTTCGAAGAATCCCGGAGTTATGCATGCATGCGGACATGATGCCCATATGTCTATGCTTATGGGAGCGGCAAAAATACTATCAAATAACAAAGAATTGATTAAGGGTAAAATCAAGTTGGTTTTTCAACCAAATGAAGAGAATGCTGGAGCCTTGCCTATGATAGAGGAAGGTGTCCTGGATAAACCCAAGGTTGATGGAGCAGTGGGAGTACACATCTGGACACCATTGCCATCGGGGGTCGTGGGGATATCATCCGGAGGAGTCATGTCTGGATTATATATTTTCGAGATTAAGGTAAAGGGCTACGGAGGACACTCCGGTTATCCTGAAACTGCAATAGACCCTGTTATAGCAGCATCTGATATTGTATTATCCGCACAGAGAATCCAGACTCGAGAGATCAGCAGCATGAAACCTATGACAATGATCTTTGGGCAGATTAATGGAGGAACAAAGGCAAATATAATACCCGATGAGGTTATCTTGAATGGTTCAATCAGAACATTGTACGATGACTCAGGCGATCAGCCCATTTATCGTTTGGAAAGATTGGCAAGGGATGTATCAAAAACTCACGGATGTGAGTGTGAAGTGTCATGGATCAGAGAAAACATTCCTCTTATAAACGATGAGAGTATGACTGAACACATGAAAAAAACAGCGATTGAAGTTGTTGGAGCAGATAGGGTAGTTCCATATTCAACCATGGCAAGTGAGGACTTTTCGGAGTTTACGGCCAGAATACCAGGTGTTTTTCTATTCCTGGGTACGGGAAATGAAGAGATTGGAACAAATTTTCCACATCATAATCCAAGGTTCAATATCGATGAGTCGGTGTTGCATTTGGGAGTGGAGTTATATGTCAGGGGAAGCATCCAGTATTTGGGAAATTGTACCAAAAATTAACATAACATTATCAATAGTCGCAATATACCCAAAACATAGAAATAGACAAAGTATGTTGTAATCCAAAATTCAAAGGAGGAAACATAATGAAAAAGAGTAACAAGAAGTTACTACTAGTATTGTTAGGTCTGATGTTGATGGGGATGCTATTACTTACAGGTTGTGGTGGAGCTGAGGAACCAGCGCCAGCAGAGGAACCGGCACCAGCCGAGGAGCCAGCAGAAAACGGTGAAGAAACTGAAGCCACATTAGGCGATCTTCTTGATCAGCCACTAATGCCAAGACTTGCATCTGAGGAAATCGAAGGCGACTTTATGACAGTTTGGGCAAATAACTATGGAGACCACATGAGAGAAGTTACAGATGGCAAGTACGACCTTGATGTTTATCCATATGGTACTCTTGGAGACACAAGAGATATCAATGAACTGGCGCAGCTGGGAGTAGTGGAGTATGTTTTCTCTGACTATGCATGGATAAGTTCATTTGTTCCTGAAGCTCAGGTATTGGCACTGCACTATATTTGGCCAGAAGAGAGAGCACCTGAAACACTTGAGTGGGTAATGAAAAACGGAGAGTTTATGGGAGTTCTTGAGGAAGCTTTCAGAAGAAACGGACTTGTGCCACTTGGAGTTCTTTTTGAAGGATGGCAGACAATTACTTCAAACAAGCCAATTGAAACTGTTGATGATATGAATGGATTCAAGGTTAGAATAATGGGTTCAGCACTATTGACTCAGAACTATCTGTCATATGGAGCGGATCCTACACCAATGGCTTATGGTGAGATATATGGAGGATTGCAGACAAATCTTATAGATGGACAGATCAACCCGATATTTGCAATAAAGAGTATGAATTTCTACGAAGTTCAGGATTATTTCACACAAATTTATGCTGAGCCTTTCCTTGGAATTCCAACTGTAAACATGCAGTACTTTGATTCACTTCCAGCTGAGGTACAGCAGGAAATGAGAGATTACTGGGCTGATGCAATAATACCTTCAGCTGAGTGGATTAACGAAAGACATGAAAGAGAGCTTCAGGAAATGCTCGATGAAAGACCAGAGATTGAATATCATGAAGTGACTGGAGCAGAGCTTGAAGAGTTTAAGAAAGCCGGAAGAACTGTACATGAGGATTTCGCTGATATAGGCGGACCTCAAGGTCAAGAGATATTGGATACACTTCTTAATGATATCGAAAATGCAAAAGCTGAATTAGGAATCGAATAATCACAGGAAGATTTAAAATTTCTGCAACCACTTAGGTGGTTGCAGCGATTTTAGAAAGGAGTATTGATATGAAAGATAAAGGATCATCCGGACTCTTATATATTTATGAAAAGTTTGAAGATCTTGTCGAGCACTTTGAAGTCTTTATGCTTTCAATATCTGTATTTGCAATGGCCAGCCTGGTAATAGTAAATGTTATTGCAAGGACTTTCTACCGAAGCATTTATTTTGCGGAAGAACTGACGGAGCTTTTCACCATTCTTATAACATTTGTTGGAGTAAGCTATGGAGTTCGAAAGGCAAGACATATACGTATGGGAGCTTTTTTCGATGCAGTGCCTTTTAAAGTTCAGAAGGTTATGATTTTCATAATCTCTGGAGTAAGCGCTGTGGTAATGTTTTTATTGGCAAGCTATTCTTATTCATATATGGATTCTGCCAGGGTAATGAATCATGTAACCCCGGCCCTAAGAATGCCCTATTGGTTATTCCTTGTGATAATTCCAATCGGATTCTTCTTTGCAGGAGTTCAGTACGTTCGTACCATAGTAAAGAACATAGCAGAGTATGATGTATGGCTGTCACCTGAACAACAGGGTGAATACGAAGCAGAAGAGCTTCAGAACATTGCTGAGAAGTATGAGGGTATAGGTCACGAGATGACAGGACATTCTATTGAGTCAGAAGAACAGGATAAGGATAACTCAGTTGACTCAAAAGATCATTATGAGACTTAGATAGGGAGGTAGCCATATGTTATTATTAGTATCCACAATGATTTTCAAATTGCTCTTTGGCTTTCCCTTCATGATAACTCTTTTGGGATCGCTGATATTGTACATTACGGTTTATATGCCGAATTTTAATATGAACGTTATTATTCAGCAGGTGGTCACAGGAATAGTTCCACCTTCACTGGTTGCAGTTCCAATGTTTATTTTGGCTGCAAATATAATCACAGCAGGTCAGGCCGCTAAGAGGCTTATTAGAATGACCAAGGCATTTCTGGGACATATCCCAGGAGGGCTTGCAATTACCACAAACGCTGCCTGTACAATGTTTGGAGCAGTTTCAGGTTCAACACAGGCTACGGTAGCTGCAATAGGTGGAACAATGAGACCAATGCTTCTTGAAGCGGGATATTCAAGTCCTTTCACTTTGGCTCTTATTATCAACTCCAGTGATATAGCTTTTCTGATACCACCAAGTATAGGATTTATAGTATATGGAGTTGTTACAGGAACTTCAGTGGGAAAACTTTTCCTGGCAGGAGTAGGACCCGGTCTTTTAATCTTTGTATTGTTTTCGATTTATGCATATATTTACTCAAAGAGAAATAACATAATAAGTCCACCAAAAGCTGATAAAAAAGAGAGAATTGATTCTGTAAAAGGCGGAATTCTTGTAATGGGATTCCCAGTGATTATCATTGGAGGTATTTACGGAGGATTATTCAGTCCTACAGAAGCAGCGGCAGCATCAGTTGCTTATGCACTTATTTTAGAAGGACTGGTATATAAGACCATCAGATTTAATGATATGATTGATCATTTTCTACAGACGGGTGTAATCACAGGAGTAGTATTTATTCTGGTTGGAGCAGGTAATGCGTTTTCATTCCTATTGAGTTTTCTACGTATACCACAGACCTACTTGCCACCCTTGTTTGGTGACAATCCGTCTCAGTTGTATGTAATATTTATAGTTGTCGCAGCATACTTCATAGCATGTATGTTCGTCGACCCAATCGTTGCAATATATGTACTTAGCCCGATATTTGCACCATATGTACTACTAACTGGAGTAGACCCCGTACTTTTGGGTGTACTGGTTGTATTACAGGCTGCAATTGGATCAGCAACACCACCTTTTGGATGCGACATATTTACAGCACAGCTGATATTCAGAAGGCCGTATATGGAAATCATAAGCCATACACCGCCATTTATTTTCATACTCTTACTAGTAACAGCTCTGCTGGTTGCATTTCCACAGATAGCATTGTTCCTGCCTAACGCAGCGATGATCTAAAAAAGCTGAAGCGTAAAAAGCAATCCAGGAGGTGTATCGGATGAAGTATTACCGCAGAAAAGGACAAGTAAGTTATGGGGAGGCAATAGGAATTATTCTTCTTGATAGCGAAGCGCCCTTTATCCCCGGGGATGTTGCAAATGCTACCACTTACGATTTTCCCGTAAGATTTCAGAAGGTGGAGGGGCTAACTGTCCAGAAGATGATGGACCATGACAAGTCAAGTTTGGATAAGATAATTGAAGCAGCGGAACTCTTGCAAAGAGAAGGTGTAAGAGCCATAACCAGCGACTGCGGTTTTATGGCTCTTTACCAGACAGAGTTAAGGGAAAGACTCCACATTCCAGTGTTTTCATCAAGTCTTCTTCAGATTCCATTTATCACTCAGATAATTCCATATGGGAAGAAGATTGGAATAGTAACAGCAAACAGCAAGTCTTTGGACGAAAGTGTAATCAAGCTATGTGGTGTAGAGGATACCAGCAATCTTGTTATCGCAGGTCTGGAAGATGAGCCGAACTTCTCCAGTGCATTTCTGATTGAAGAAGGAATGTTGGATACTGAGAAGGTGGAAAAAGAAGTGGTCAACAAGGTACTCAAATTGCAGAGGGAAAATCCAGATATTGGAGTGATTCTTCTGGAGTGTAGCGTTTTGCCAGTATATTCCGAGGCTGTTCAACGAGCAAGTGGATTACCTGTATTTGATTTTGTTACGATGATTCGCTACGTTTTTTCGGCGGTTGTCAGGGAATCAAGTGGAGGTTTCATGTAGGTTACAACTTACAAACAAGAGGAGGGAATTAATCATATGCATGTATTCAGGAAGGAAGAGTATCAGGAACGCATTGCAAAAACCAATAAAACTATGGAAGAATGGGGAATAGAGCTTTTATTTGTTTCTCAACCTGCCAACATGAATTACCTGACAGGATATGATGGATGGAGTTTCTACGTTCATCAATGTCTATTGGTTTCCCTTGACAAAGAAGAGCCGGTTTGGATAGGCCGTGGCATGGATGCAAACGGTGCAAGGATAACAAGCATGCTTTCAGACGAAAACATCTACCAGTATGCAGATGACTATGTTCATTCATTGATAAAGCATCCAATGCATTATATGGCCGATATAATCAAGAAGCATGGATGGGAGAACAAGGTTATCGGAGTAGAAATGGATCAGTTCTATTTCACACACAGAGGATACGTAGAGCTTGAAAAATCTCTTCCAAACGCAACCTTTAAGGATGCCAATACATTGGTTAACTGGGTTCGTGTTATTAAATCCGACAATGAAATTGAGTTTATGAAAATAGCGGGACAAATTGCATCAAATGTAATGAAGACAGCTCAAAAGCATATTGCACCTGGAGTCAGGGAATGTGATGTTGCTGCTGAAGTTGCCAAGGCTCAGTACAAGGGTGTTGGGGAATACAGCGGTGATTATCCTGCAATTGTACCTTTGATGATGGCAGGAGAAGCGACAAAGACGCCACATCTTACCTGGAGCGAGAAGAAGTATGAAAATGATGAAGCAGTGCTTCTTGAGCTTTGTGGAGTATACAGACACTACCATGTTCCAATAGCAAGGACCCTTTATCTTGGCGAGGAGCCGCCAAAGATTATGGTGGAAACGGGAAAAACGGTTCTTGAAGGACTTGATGCAGCACTTGATATGATTAAGCCAGGAGTTCTTGTAGAGGATATTGAAGCAACCTGGAGAAAGACAATCGAGAAGACTGGACTTGTGAAGGAATCCAGAATCGGTTACTCAATTGGAGTTAATTATCCACCTGATTGGGGCGAGCAGACAATTAGCGTAAGACCAGGAGACAAGACTGTAATTCAGAAGAATATGGCTCTCCACCTTATTCCTGGAATCTGGCTGGATGATGTGGGCTTTGAAGTGGATGCTTCATTCTATGTAACGGATAATGGAGTAAAGCAGTTCTTTGATGATTCGAGAGAAATTCTAGTAAAAAAATAGAATTGTAACAACCCCCCCTAATTCGGAAAGATCCCACTTGTGATGGGATCTTTTCTGATGTGTTTGATTTTTAGTAGAAATTATTAATATGTACATCGAAAAGTCTGCATAATACCGCTCTCTGATTCAAGGAGACGCGGGGACGTTTCACATGTCTTTTTTGCTTATTTTCCGGACACAAAAAAAGAACCTTTCAGCTCTTCGTTTTTAAACTATTTTCATCTCTTAACTTTTATTTTTTAACTATTAAATCTTAGCAAAAAAATAGACCCTTCCACTAGGGTCAGGGTGACAAGCTATTAATTGTCCATTGTTAGTTGCCGGGTATCACTCAACTCTTAGCTCTTACTTCTTAGATAATAACATGGTGGGCGATATTGGACTCGAACCAACGACCTCTACGATGTCAACGTAGCGTTCTACCAGCTGAACTAACCGCCCATGTAAACATATATTAGCACAATTCTCAGTTGAATTCAATAAAAATAAACTGCTGTCAAGAGTGAAAAAACTGTGAAAGTATTTACATTACTCATGATTAATATTAAACTAAACTTAGGAACAAGAGCCAAGGGGGGAATTTTCTTGCAGAAAATAGTAGAGCCGTTGGGATTCCTGATATACATAGTCATAATTATTTACATGGGAGTATACATATACAGAAACCACAATGGAAACAGAGTCCATATGGCATTCGGATCAATGGCATTGACACTAGCCATTGGGGAGATGCTATATCTCATACCACGTACATATGCACTTGTTACAATTGGTCTTGAAGACAATCTGAGATTGCTTGGTTGGGGAAGAATTGGGCATATGATAGTGTTAACTCTGTTCTTTTCAATGCTTATTGATCTGAGCAAGGAATGCTTTAGGCTGAGAAAAAGGGTTCCCTTGGATAAGCTGCTGTATGGACTTCTTATTTTCAGGGTGGTAATAGGAATATTCCCTCAGAATGGTCATTTTGAATTGGAACCTGACAGGACTTTTTTAATGCTAAGAACTGTGCCTCTTATTGTTTATCTTGTTATTGTGGCCTTGGTTGTGATATTATGCTCGTGGAACAAAGGCTTAAGAGGTATGATGCTGTTGGCGTTTATTCTCGTTCCTCTTGGTTTCGTAATTGAACCTGAATTTATACAGACATCATCATACTTGGAGCTTGCAATTAAATCTGTAATCAGGGCATTGCTTCTTCTGGTAATACTGTTTATTGGCTTTAAGGAAGTTAGAAAGGCAAATGAGTTAAGCAGGTTTTAATAAAACGCGCTTACTAAATGGAAGGGCAGGGGTCCTTAATTTGGTTTGAAAGGAGTAACTATGAAAAGATTAATTTTGCTGCTACTTCTTGTAGTGGCATTGACTTCGGGATCGATATCTGTGGCAGCCCAAATGGAATCTGAGATGGAAACTGAAACGGAATTCGTAAATTTTACTGAGAAAGGAACAGTTCTGGAGGCATCTGAGATAGAAGAAAGACCTGAGGATTTTTTCAGTTCTCAAAATGTAGCTTTAAGGATTGATTCTGGCAAGTATAAGGGAGAAATAATAGAAATTGAAAACGTACTGTCAGACCACGCCTACTATGATATAATAGTAGAGGAAGGTCAGAAGGTTTCCCTTGTGATTGAGGAATACCCAGATGGAGAGTACAATGTATATATTTCTGACTACTACAGGATCAACAGTATAGTCTATTTGTTGGGAGCATTTATTTTCCTCGTGGTGTTGATTGGAAGATCAAAGGGAATCAAATCCTTGATATCACTTGGAATTACAATATCTGCAGTGTTGTTTGTAATGCTGCCTCTGATATTAAGGGGATTCAACCCAATATGGGTAAGCGTTATAACTGCTGTGCTTGTTACAGTTGTCACCATTTTCCTTGTAGCAGGTATAAGCCATAAGTCAGTTGCTGCCATTGCAGGCACTTCAATTGGAGTGATAGTAGCTGGAGTGATATCATTTGTTGTAGGTAACCAGGCCAGTCTAACAGGACTTTCCGCTGAAGAAGCAACAATGCTGATGTATATCCCTCAAGGGATACAATTTAACTTCAGACATCTTCTTTTTGCCGGAATTATCCTTGGAGCTCTTGGAGCTGCAATGGATGTTGGAATCTCAATAGCATCTGCAATTGATGAAATACACAAGGCTAACCCCAAACTGTCACAGCGAAGATTGTTCCGTTCCGGGATGAATGTAGGTAAAGACGTAATGGGGACAATGGTCAATACTTTGATTCTTGCATATACAGGAACATCAATACCAATGCTACTTCTTTTTATGGCCTATGAAACAGAGATGAGCAAAGTGTTCAATCTGGACGTTATTGCAACGGAAATCGTAAGGTCTCTCTCGGGAAGCATCGGTCTGATACTAACAATTCCCATAACTGCAATGATTGCCAGTTACTATGCAAAGGATAATTCTAAAGTCAAAAATAAAACCAATACGGAAAATGAGGTGATTTAGATGAACGTAACAGTTACTGATAAGGCAAGTAATTACATCAGGAACAAGTCCAGTGGCGAAGCAGAAGTTACAGTTGCAGTAGTTTCCGTGAAATCCGGCTGATGTCAGACCAATCAACTATCTGTGAGGATAGGAAACCCCGGTGATACTACCCGGTATGATGTTTTTCATGACAATGATGTAACTGTGTATCTTATGAAGGGTATGAGAATACCTGATGGAAAAGTGGAAGTAACCTTAAGCAACTATATTATTGCAAAAAGTCTTACTGCAAAGGGAGTCCGCTACTAGCTTAGAAATATGATTATATGCGGCTCTTTTAGGGTAGACTATATTTATACTAAATCAGAAAAATCAGGAGGTATTCGAGAATGAGTGATAAAAGATTATTGGCCGCTCCAAGACTGGAGATAGGGTCAAGTAGTTCAAGGAAAATTAGAAGAGAAAAACTGGTACCAGGTATCGTATACAGCAAGGGTCAAGAAACAAAACACGTAAGAGTTGACAAGATTGACTTTGTAAAGGTATTTAGAATCGTGGGAACTTCATCACTGATGGAGCTTGAAGTGGATGGAGAAATTCTACCTGTTATAGTTAAGTCAGTACAAAGAGATCCAGTTAAGGGAGACGTTATTCACATAGACTTCCAGAAACTTGATATGAAGCAGAAGATAAAGATTACTGTTCCAGTATATCTACAACACAGAGACAGTATAAAAATCCAACCGTCAGTACTTATGCAAATGCTTGATACAATTGAGATCGAGTGTCTGCCGGGAGATATCCCTGAGTCTGTAGGAATAGACGTATCAGGTATGGACTTTGATACTCCACTATATGTCAAGGACCTTGACATAGTAGATGAGGAAAATGTAGAAGTTCTTACTGATATGGAATCAATAATCTGTACACTTAACGAACCAACTATGGAAGAGGAAGAAGAGGACGAGGAAGAAGATATCGATGCTACTTCAGTTCCAGTTGTTGGCGAAGAAGAAGAGGAAGAATAATATCAATACCGGGGCAGACCATAGTGTCTGTCTTTTTTTTCGATGAATAATCCTAAGGAGGGATATTATGGGGAAACTATTATCAGCATATCTAATGCCACATCCTCCGGTTCTTGTTGGTGAGATTGGACAAGGGCAGGAAGAGCTTGCAGGTGATACCTTGGTTTCAATGGAGGAAATCGGAAGAGACATCGCCAGTAAGAAACCTGGTACAATAATTGTGATAACGCCACATGGACCATTGTTTTCTGATGCCCACTCCATTTCAATGGAGGAGAATCTGAAAGG
The DNA here is from genome assembly GCF_049310905.1 of Gudongella sp. DL1XJH-153. NCBI lineage: Bacteria > Bacillati > Bacillota > Tissierellia > Tissierellales > Tissierellaceae > Gudongella > Gudongella sp. DL1XJH-153. Next base: position 27,303 of record NZ_JBMEMN010000003.1, on the reverse strand, counting down.
CGATTTTGGTGCATTCGGACATAATGAGCTTAGCTATTCCTACCAGAATAATCTCGACCTGACTTATGGAATCGTAAAGAAGGCCTTGGAAGAAGGGATTACGCTTGCCCAGATGACAAGGGAGATGAATAAAAGATATGGAGTAGATGGAAAACTGGACCACGGGGTGTTGGTACCTTTACACTTTGTGGATAAGTACTATGGAGATTTCAAGGTTATCCCCATAACCTATGGGCTCTTGCCTCCTGGAGAATTACACCAGTTTGGAAAGGTTATAGATGAATCCATAAAATCGGCTAAGAGTGATGTATGTGTTATAGCAAGCGGAGACCTTTCCCATAAGTTGAAGGACTCTGGACCATACAGCTATGTAAAGGAAGGTCCGGAATTTGATAAGAAGATAATGGATGCCATAAGAGATGCAAACCTGATAGATATAGCAGGGTTTCCTATGGATCTTGCAGAAAAGGCTGGTGAGTGCGGATTAAGGTCTTTAATGATACTTGCAGGGATTCTATCAGGCTACAATATTTCTTCAACGGTACTCTCATATGAGGGACCATTTGGAGTTGGGTACGGGACTGCCATTTTTAACATTGAAGGTGAATCAGACAAGGACATATCGTCAGATATTTCAAGGATTGAAATGGAAACTGTTGAGAAAAGAAGAGCCACTGAGGATGAATTTGTAAATCTTGCACGAAGAAGCCTGGAGCATTATGTAAAGACAGTAGAGTACATGGAGGTACCGGATGGTCTTTCCCATGAACTGCTCAATGAAAGGTTCCCTGTATTTGTATCAATAAAAAAGAATGGTTCCTTGAGAGGTTGCATCGGAGCCACAGAAGCGATTAAAGATAATATCGCGCAGGAGATAATATATTACAGTGTTCAGGCAGGGACAAGAGACCCAAGATTTGACAGCGTGCAAGAAGACGAGCTCCAGTCTCTGGTATATTCAGTTGATGTCCTTATGAAACCCGAATCTGTAGATGATGCATCCGGGTTAGACCCATCAACCTTTGGGGTAATAGTTAAAAAAGAGTACAAAAGAGGGTTGCTTCTACCTAATCTTGAAGGTGTGGATACTGTAGAGGAACAACTCAGGATTGCACTTAACAAGGCTGGAATAGACTCGGACGAGGACTACTCCATTGAAAGGTTTAGGGTGGTACGCCACCATTAGGAGCTGATATAAATGAAGGAAGCTTTGTACTACACAAATGAAAATGGTTATGTGTATTGTGTTCTTTGCCCTCACTATTGTAGGCTATCAGAAGGAGAGACTGGAAAGTGCATGGGCAGAAAGAACATTGATGGAAAACTTTATTCCCTTAACTACGGGAAGATTACTTCCTATGGATTTGATCCGATTGAAAAAAAACCGCTGTTTCACTTTTATCCAGGTAGTACGGTTTTTTCATTTGGCACTTTTGGATGTAATTTCAGATGCGACTTCTGTCAGAATTGGCAGATTGTAGAAGATTCCAACATGTATATAGAGATGGAAAACAATGAGATTCTTGAGCTTTCATCCCTTAATGATTCAATTGGAATTGCCTATACCTACAATGAGCCCTCAATTTACTACGAGATGGTGTTGGATTTGGCGAAAAGTGTAAAAGAATCAGGCAAGAAGAACATCTTGGTTACAAATGGGTTTTTAAACAGAGAACCCTTGGAAGAACTGCTACCCTACATTGATGCCATGAACATCGATCTTAAGTCCATGAGCAGAAACTATTACAAGACCCTTTGCAAAGGAAGTCTCGATCCGGTGCTTAAGACCATTGAGCTGGCAGCTAAAAAAACCCATGTGGAAATTACAAACCTTGTGATAGACGGTTTAAACAGTTCAGAAGAAGAAATGGAAAGGATGACTTCCTTTATTGGCGATATAGACAATAATATTCCTCTTCACTTAAGCAGATATTTCCCACACAACAAGATGGATAACCCGCCCACAAAGGTTGAGACTTTGGAGAAACTGAGAAACATTGCATTGACTCACCTAAACTATGTATATATTGGAAATGTGTGGGGAGTGAACAACGATACTTTGTGTCCAAACTGCAGAAATAAGTTAATTGGAAGATTTCCGGAAACCAAGGTTATCGGAATTGAAGGGAATCATTGCAACAATTGTGGAGAGCGGATTTCAATAGTTGTTTAAAAATAAACCTCTAAAAAAGGATGCATTGAAGTTTACAAATAGTAAAATAATAGTTTACTTATATTGTGACTTAGGCTATAATAATTACGTTATTCATACTTTAGATTTTGGGAGGTTGATCAATATACAATGAAAACACCTGTATTTGAAGCACTTAAGAATTTAGTCGAGGAAAACAGTACCCACTTCCATATGCCAGGACACAAGGGGAAAAATTCTTTGATAAAATGGGGAGATTACATACCCTATTTCGACACAACTGAGACTGAAGGCATGGACTATCTTCTTGAGCCAAGAGGTATTATCAAGGAGTCTCAGGAAAATGCTGCTAAGGTTTTTGGAGCAAAAGCAACATATTACGGGGTCAACGGATCTACAGGAAGCATATACATTGCATTGGCTACAATAACCAAGCCAGGTGACAAGGTTTTGATTCAAAGAAACTGTCATAAGGCTGTTTACAATGCCTTGATTCTGAACAGGATTCAACCTGTGTATGTCTATCCTAAATACAATGAAAATCATAACGTATTGACAGGACTCTATCCTGAGGATATCGACGAGGCTCTTAGGGAGAATCCCGATATAAAGGCTGTTGTCATGACATATCCGAACTACTACGGAGTTTGTTCTGATATAAAAACAATTGCTGAGATAGTCCATAAACACAACAAGATTCTTATGGTCGATGAGGCACATGGTCCTCATATGACTTTTTCAGATAAATTGCCAATGTCAGCCCTCCAAGCGGGAGCTGATATTGTAATACATTCCTCACACAAAACATTGCCGAGTCTTACCCAGACATCAATGATTCACGTTGGAACAGACAGAATAGATCTGAACAAGCTAAGAGACAGATACCAGCTGTATACAACAACAAGTCCGTCATATCTGTTCACACTTTCAAATGAGATTGCTACAGCGTATATGGATGGGGAAGGCAGAGAAAAGCTTGACTGGAGCTTAAAGAAGATTGACGAAGTAATAGAGAGGCTGAACAAGATACCGAGGATTGATGTTTTCACTGGAGATCCTGAAGATGAAACCATTTTTGACAAGGACAATACAAAAATCCTCATAAATATTGATGGAATAAGAGGCACGGTCTTAAAGAAAATGCTATTGAAGGATTACAACATCAGAATCGAAATGTCAGATTTCTACTATGCATTGATCCTTACAAGTGTAATGAACACAGAGGAAGAGTATGAAACAATCGTTAAGGCCTTGGAGGATATTGCAGAGAAAGCACCTTATGAGGAGATAAACTGGGTCAATGTTAATATGCCTGTTCCCAAGATTATTATGAGACCATCTGAAGCATACTACAGCAAGAAGGAGCAGATAAAGCTGTCAGATTCCGTCGGAAGAATATCTGCATCACCTATTATCCCATATCCACCTGGAATTCCACTATTGGTACCAGGAGAGGAAATTACTCAGGAAATCTATGAACATCTTCTATTCCTAATGGACAACGGTATGGATATCGTTGGCTTAATGGGGTATAATAAGGATTATATAGTAGTAACAGAGTAAGGAGATGGTGAGTATGAAGGGCAAATTTATTGCGCTGGAAGGACCGGATGGATCTGGAAAATCAACTATGATGAATCTTATCAACCAGTACCTTGTGGAACATAAGATAGACCATATTGTGACCCGTGAACCTGGAGGAACAGCAATTGGAGAGAAAATCAGACATCTTATAGTAGATAGGGACAACGATAATATGGGACCGGAGACAGAAGCTCTTCTATTTGCAGCATCAAGAGCCCAACATGTTCATGAGAAGATCCTCCCCGCTCTGGAGGATGGTAAAATAGTAGTTTGCGACAGATTTCTCCTATCCAGCCTTGCCTACCAGGGAGTGGGAAGAGGACTTGGGATAGAAGAGGTAAAAGCTATAAATGACTTTGGTCTAAGGGGAACCTATCCTGACTTGATTCTGTTTTTCCATGTTGATCCGGAGGTTACACTCCTAAGGAAAACCAAGGAAGGCGGAGACAGGCTTGAGGCTGAAGGCGGGATGTTCCACAAGGGAGTATATGAAGGTTATATGAACCTCCTTAAGAAGTATCCTGAGAATATTACGGTAATAGATGCATCAAAGCCAATAGATGAGGTATACAAGCAGACAGTAGAGGCAATAAACAATCTTTTGAAATTCGAGGAGGAGAAAATATGAAACTAGTAGTAGCTATAGTTCAGGATCAGGATGCGCAGAACGTCATAACAGACCTAACTGAAAAAGAGTACAGGGTTACTAAACTTGCCTCCACCGGTGGATTTCTGAAGGCAGGAAATACAACACTTTTAAGTGGTGTTGACAATGATCAGGTGGATGAGGTTATAGGGATAATCGAAAAGAACTGCAAGACCAGGGAAATCACAACATCCCTTTTAACTGTAACAATGCCAGGCGACACTTATATACCATATCCCCTTGAGGTCAAGGTAGGAGGAGCAACAGTGTTTGTTCTGGATGTAGAGCAACATATAAAGATTTAGGAGGTCGCTTATGAAGCTTATAATCGCTATCATTGATGAACAATACTCAAGCAAGGTAGTAAGAAAGCTTATGTCTGAGAAAATCAGAGCAACTAAGTTGGCTTCAACTGGGGGATTTCTATCAAGGGGAAACACGACTCTGCTTATGGGAGTCGATGAAGACCAGATAGACAGAATAAGCGAACTGGTGGCAGGAGTATGCAAAAAACAAAAGGTTAAAAACGGAGACGAAGAAGTCACTGTTGGGGCTAACCTGTTTGTAGTTCCCATCGACAGCTATCAGAGAGTGTAGTCTGGAGGAAAAGTATGGATTACAAGGATATTGTTGGCCATGATATTGTGGTCCAAAGTCTTAAAAGAGCAGTAAAAAACAAGAATATAAATCACTTCTATCTGTTTGAAGGAGAAGAAGGTCTTGGCAAAAGAACATTAGGGAGGACTTTTGCCAAGACTCTTTTGTGTGAAGAGAAAAATGAAGAGCCTTGCAACCACTGCAGCTCCTGCAGAAAATTCGATCATGCGAACCATCCAGACTATCTGGAAGTGGATCCGGAGAAGGGAATCATAAGGAAGGGACAAGTTGAGGAAATAATAAGAAGGATGTCCATGTCTCCATTCCAGGGGGATAGGAAGGTCTTTCTCATAGACCAGGCTCATCTTATGAACAAGGAAGCCCAGAATGCGATGCTTAAATCTCTGGAAGAACCCCCTTCATACATACATATGATTTTAGTTACATCGAGTTCTAAAAATCTTCTTCCAACAATAATATCAAGAGGTCAGAAGATAAGATTTCACCAGATACCGTTACATCTTGTAATGGATTATCTTGTAAAAAAGGAAGGAATTGACCAAAAAGAGGCAAAATTCCTTGGAGAGTTCTCAAAGGGGTCCCTTGGAAGAACAATAGAGTTGTGCCACTCAGAGGATTTTTTCGAACTGCGAGACTGGATCCTTGAGCTTGTAGACTCAATAATTAGAGGTGAGAGCTGGAAGATTTTTTCAGCAGTTGAGAGATTTACTCAGGAAAAGGACAGGGCTCAGGAGCTTTTGGAGATCATGATGCTTTGGTTCAGAGACCTTTTGGTTTACAAGGCAACAGAAGACATGGAGCTAGTAATAAACAGAGATAAAGAGAAATTGTTATCAGAACAAACTTTCCTGGATTTCGATAGAATTAATGATATAATAAAGAAGATACAAGATACGTCCATTAATATTCAGTTGAATGTAAACTACCAGCTGTCCATAGAGACGATGTTGTTTAATATACAGGAGGAGTTTTGATGATAAAAGTTGTAGGAGTGAGATTTAAGAAAGCCGGGAAGATTTATTACTTTGACCCGGATGATATAGAAGTGCAAACAAATGATTTTGTAATCGTAGAAACAGCCAGGGGTATTGAATTTGGTCATGTAGTGGTTGGACCAAAAGAGGTTACTGAGGAAGAAATCGTATCACCCCTTAAGAAGGTTTTGAGAATTGCACTTGATGAGGACTTTGATACCCATAGGGAAAACAAGAAAAAGGCAAAGGAAGCTCTTGAAATATGTGAGAAGAAGGTAGCTGACCACGACCTTGAAATGAAGCTTGTGGATGTTGAATATACATTTGATAACAATAAGGTGATTTTCTATTTTACAGCTGATGGAAGAGTTGATTTTAGAGATCTGGTAAAGGATCTTGCATCAATATTCAGAACCAGAATAGAACTTAGACAAATAGGAGTAAGGGATGAAGCCAAGATGATTGGAGGAGTTGGCCCCTGCGGACAGATAACCTGCTGTACAAGATTTCTTGGGGAGTTTGCACCCGTATCAATCAAGATGGCAAAGGAGCAGAGCCTGTCACTTAACCCTACAAAGATATCAGGCCTTTGTGGAAGACTGATGTGCTGTCTAAAGTACGAGCAGGATACCTATGAAGAATTGTTAAAAAAAATGCCCTCCGCTGGAGACATAGTAACCACTCCTCAAGGTAGAGGAATTATTATAGATACCTATACTCTCCTTGAAAAAGTAAAGGTAAAGGTAAAGCTCGAAGATGGTACTGAAGATATCATGCAGTTTCAGGTAGAAGAAATTAAGCCAACTGGAAAATTCGATTCAAAATATCAGAAATTCCATGGACACAACAGAAATTCTAAAGACGAAGATGAAAAAGGTCTTGACGACTAGCAAGTTTTATTTATATTTTCATCTAATATCTTTCAAAAGTCAGCAATTTCTGTTAAAATATAACCAAAGCAATTTCATTTTACAGGAGGTGAAAAGAATGGCTTATATAATTACTGATGATTGCATCGCATGTGGAGCATGTGAACCAGAATGCCCAACAGAAGCAATATCTCCTGGCGATATTTATGTTATCGATCCAGATAAATGCATTGACTGTGGCGCTTGTGCAGCTGTATGTCCAGTGGACGCAGCAAAGCCAGAGTAGTACTTAGAATCTTAAAGAGACCCGTTACTGGGTCTTTTTTAGTACACATAGAGAGTATAGTGAACAATTAACAACGAATAATGATACCCTATCAACAACATATATCAAAATCATATATTTTGGATATGTTAGTTGCCGGGCACTTACAATGAACAATAGAATTGATTGTCACCCCGACCGTAAGTTAAGAAGTGTGAGATAATAAGTAAGAGTTAATATCTAAGATCTAAGAGTTAAAATCTAAGAGGTAATATCTAATACTGAAGAGCTTTGATTCCAACGTAATTGTCACTCTGAGGTTAACAAAGAGTCTTATGACCCTGGCTGGCATCCTAAGAAAATTGTTCACTGTACATTCTTCATTGTTAATTGACCAAAGGGGGTTTTAACATGAGACGGATAGACGATGTTCCCGGAACAGAGTACAAAATAATACAGGATAAAGGTCTATTTTCATATGGAGTGGATGCGATACTCCTTTCTTATTTCAGCAGGCCAAAGGGAGTAGTGGTAGACCTGGGGACAGGAACGGGAGTGATTCCCCTGAGGGTTGCAGATAAAAAAGGCGTATCCATAGTCTATGGGGTTGAAATCCAGGAAGAAGTTGCCAGGATGGCTCAGGAAACAGTCGCCATGAACTCACTTCAGGATAAGGTAAAGATACTCCATATTGATATGAAAAAATTGCCTGAAATTTTCGGGAAAGCATCAGTTGATACTGTGATTACAAATCCACCTTATATGAAGCCTGGAGGAGCAATTGTAAACAAGCATGATAACTTTGCTATATCCAGACATGAGATAGCTGCAACACTGGAAGATATAGCAGTTGTATGCGAACATATTCTGAAACCCCTGGGGAAACTATATATGGTTCACAGACCAAACCGACTTGTGGATGTGCTATATACCCTTAGAAGTCATGGATTGGAACCAAAATACATACAATGGGTATACCCCAAGCCTGGAAAACAACCTAATCTATTCCTTCTGGAGGCAGTAAAGGGAGGGAAAAGCGACTTCAAGTACAGAGAGCCGATTCTTGTCTACGATGAAAACGGAGAATATACTGAAGATATTTATGAAATTTATGGAATGAGCAGGTGATCAGGATGGAAACAGGAACACTATTTATTTGCCCGACTCCAATTGGAAACCTTGAGGATATAACCCTTAGGGTATTAAATATCCTAAAAGAAGTTGACCTTATAGCAGCTGAGGATACAAGGCATACTCTGAGGCTTTTAAACCATTTTGAGATAAAAAAGCCAATGACAAGCTATCACGAACACAATATCAGGGAGAAGGGTCCGCATCTTATCCTACAACTGACTGAAGGAAAAAGCATAGCCCTTGTATCAGATGCAGGAATGCCTGGAATATCAGATCCCGGAGAAGACCTGATCAGACTGGCCATAGAAGAAGGTCTTGAAGTAGTAGGTCTGCCAGGACCATCTGCAGCATTGTTAGCACTTGTGGTTTCAGGACTACCGACCAGAAGATTTGCCTTTGAAGGATTTCTACCATCAAAAAGCACAGATAGAAAAAAAGCATTGGATACTCTTAAAATTGAACAAAGGACTTTGATATTTTATGAAAGTCCTCACAGGATAAGTGGAAGTATTGAAGATATGATAAAGGTACTTGGAGATAGAAAAGCATCTCTTTCAAGGGAACTGACAAAGCATTATGAAGAAACAATAAGAGGTAAATTAAGTGAGATCCTTTTGGTATCAAATGAAAGAAACCTAAAAGGTGAGATGGTTTTGGTCATAGATGGGGCTGAAGCTCAGGAAGCACCGGAGATAGATGTAAAAGAAGAGCTGATGAAGCTGTTGGATAAGGGAATGACCAAGAAAGAAGCGGTCAAGGAGATAGTAAGAGTCCATGGGCTACCTAGAAATCAGGTATATGAGGAAAGCTTGAAACTGGATTAGGACATAATAAAACACTCGGGAAGACCCGAATGCTTTATTACGAGTAGGAAATTTTACTTTTTCGAAACACAAAATTTCCGTACGCGAGTATCAAGAAAAGCTACTTTGATGTGTAGTTAGAAGCTTTTCTTATTATGATGTGCTTCTATTTTGCCGAAAGCTCCTCTAGGCAGCCTGGGCATATATTCTTGCCTTTGAAATCTGATACACCCTTTGATTCTCCACAAAAGATACAGGATGGGGAAAACTTCCGAAGAATTACCTTATCCTCATCAACAAATATCTCAAGAGGGTCCTTGACTTGGATGTCAAGATTTCTTCTAAGCTCGATAGGGATAACCACTCTACCTAGCTCATCCACTTTACGGACAATTCCTGTGGATTTCATCTAAACCACCTCCCAATTAGGTTAACATAATAACCTAGGCAAATATTACCATACTTTCCAAAAAAAGTCAATAGCTTTCAAGTGGTATTCCGTTAAAGTGAGGAGGAAAAATGTATTCATTAAATCACGAACTAAAGGAGAAGCTCGAAAACATAAACAATGCCATACAGAAAAAGTATGGGATGGTCCTAGAAGGTGATAAGAACAAGCTTAGAGAGTTTCTTGGCACTCGCATTGGAGACATGCACAAGATAGATTTTCTATCTCCCAAGGAGCTTGAGGATATAGAAAAGAGTGGAGGGATATGTGGAGTGGACGGCTCAAGCAACAGGGCAGGCGGAAACTATCCACACTACATTGAAGTCTACCAGGCCCTTGCAAAAACCACGGTAAAAAGGGAAGAACCACTTTATCTGTCGGAAATATACACTCCGGTAATAATCAATGAAGATGAGGATGAGCTAAGTGACGGTGGAGATAAAAGAGAAGAGCAGAAGAATCGAAAACTTGCATTACTGGAAGTGGAAGCTGCAATAAAGGCAATCAAGGTCCACAAGCCATATGCAATTCTCATGGATGGAGGGCTTATAAGGTATAATATATATGCAGGTGAAAAATGGGAAGAGCTGGTTGAAATGTGCGAGGATACCGGCACAATTCTAATTGGTGTAATAAAGGATATCAAGACAAGAGTAATAGGTGAACAGCTAAAAAAAGAATACCCGGAACTAAAGGGAAACCTTTACGACAGGGAGCTGTTATTTGGTCTTTTGGAATACCGGGAGCTTTTATCAATAAATGAGTCTGTTAGTAAAAAAGAACCAATGGGATACAGTTCGGCATTTTTAAGAAGCTCGCTTTCGCCCATGGCAATTGGACTGGATATAATCGAGAGTCAGAGGGAACACCTGATTGAGATGGCAAGACTCGTGCTCTCGCTCACGCCACAAAACAGCAGAGGGGTACCTCTCTGGATAGATATTGTCGACAAGGAAGTGAAGATTTCCGATCAGATGATGACTGCCTTGCTTGAAAGATACCTGGACCGCGGGGTTTATGAAAGGTTCTTTGTGTCGGAGAGGGATAAGAGAAGCTAGTCAATTCATAACGTAGCAATTATGGTATGACAATCCCTCAGGTGTTTGCACGCAGTTCTGGATTCAAGTCCGAGTAAAATCACGCGCTCGTTTTCTCCGTTGATTCCTATGCCGCTTCGCTTGGAGGAATCAAAGCACTGCGAACTCCTCGCTGGATTTTATAGTCGTTCTTTCATATGAACTGCTTGACAAAGCACCAATCAGGATTGTATATATGAAACTAAGTCATGGCTCAAGCAAGAAAGAGAAAAGTCATGATGATTAACGAACATATGGAAAGATCAGCAAGATTTTTCACGCGAAGTAAGAAAATCATAGTGACTTGCGTGATTTCCAAACAAGCAACTACTTGGATAGTCGTTAAAGAACGAGGAATATGCCATTAATCAGCTACAAGTTTAATCGATAGCAAGTCAATTTTCGAAGCGAGTGTGATAAATCTCTGATCTTGAATCCGAGAGTGTTTCATCAGACTTTTCGAAACTAAAGACTATCTAGATCAAAGATCCTTCATTGCATTCAGGATGACAGCGTAGCAAAACTCCTGAAGTTGAACTCGGACTATCAAATTTAACTAAAGAAGGTGAAAAGATGAAAGTTATTGGAATAACAACTCAACAGGAATTCTACGTAGGCTCAAAGGAGCGAAACTTTCGCATAAACGAATTCCTCCTGATCCAGGATCCATTCCAGGAAGACCTGATCGGCGAAGTGGTTGAAGCAAGAACCTTCAACCGCTATATCCCCCTGGACATTGGAGGAGACTTTGTGGACAACGCCGTCCTTGAGAGCTTGAGAGCACTCGGTTACGATGTTGATGAGGACACTATCTACATCGCAAAGGTGAGGCTGTTAAACGAAGCCCTGTACCCGGTACAGACGGGCTCAGATGTAAGGCTGCCAAAATTCCACGAGATAAAGGATATTATGCTAAAAACCGATCCAGAAAACGGACTTGTCCTTGGAGTGATTAGGAATACAGATGATGTTGCACATGGCATGGATGAGAGTCTAAGGGACATATTATACACCTATGAAGAGAGCGGACTTAAGGCTCAAAGGGAACTGCCCTTTATAATGGACTACAAGTCGATGCACCACTATCCTCACATAGGGGTATTCGGAGGTTCCGGCTCGGGAAAATCCTTTGGACTGAGAGTTTTGCTTGAAGAGATTATGCTTAAGGAGATTCCTACCATTGTCCTTGATCCTCATTTTGAAATGGACTTTTCAGAGACGCCGGAATACTTGGAGGATGGAGAGCATGATTTCACTTCCTTGTTTACATGTCTTCAGGTTGGAACTCACGTTGGAGTAAGGTTCGAGGACCTGACTGCAGGTGATCTCAAGAACCTCCTTGATGCAGCAAGCACTCTGTCAGATGCTATGAATAACGTAGTGGATGTTATGTTTAAGAGAAGAGATTCATTCACCAGTTTTTCAAATAGACTGGAAGGTCTTACTGAAGCCCAGGAAGAGGGCTCGGTTGACCGGATTGATAAGAAGATTGCAGCAGCAACATCACATGATGAACGGTTGGCTTGGGAAGACAGAAAAGAACTCTACCTTTCCTACGACAAGACCTGTCCATACAATTCAGTAAAAGGAGTGCTCTGGAGGCTGAGAAGACTTTCCAACGAGGGAATCTTTTCAAAGGATAGCAGAGAAATTGAAAACAGCCTTCAGGATGGAAAACTTGTTGTGATTCAAGGAAGCACCAGAATTCTACAGGTTTACAGCACTTATCTCCTAAACAATATTTACCACAAGAGAAGGGAATTCAAGGATTCAGCATATAAAAAACAGGCAGCAGACTATTTTCCGCCGTTTATAATAGTCACAGACGAAGCTCACAACTTTGCTCCCAAGGGCTATGATTCACCTTCAAAATCAATACTCAGGGAGATATCACAGGAGGGAAGAAAGTACGGAGTATTTCTGATTCTTGCAACCCAAAGACCAACCCTTTTGGATGAGACAATCACAGCACAGCTAAACACCAAGTTTATCTTCAGGACAGTACGTGCATCAGACATTGATACGATCAGGGAAGAAACTGATATAACTCATGAGGAGGCAAAGAGACTGCCTTACTTGAGAACAGGGGATGTGTTTATTTCCTCGGCTCTTATGGGTAGAACCTTGTTTGCACGCGTCAGGGCGGCATATAGTTCAAGTCCTCACACATTGAACCCGTTTGACGAGCTAAAGAAGCACTCAAAACAGGATGATGAGAAGTATCTGAAGCTTATTATGGACAAGCTGCCGATTCTGGAAGCGGATTTGCTGGGAGTGATTCAGGAGCTTGAAAAAGAGGAAGGGGTAGTGCTTACATTAAACAGACTGGAAGAAAAGCTCCAGTTGTTGGCAAAAAAGAATTATATCCAGAAAGAAGACACATTTTTGGGGTATAGATATACAAAGGTGTAACTAAAAAGGTGTAACTAAACCTATTTTCAACAAATTTTCAACCAAATTAGACGACGATGGAAAATAAGTGAATGGAGGGCTGGAGATGACCGAAAAGAACAATACTCAATACTTCTACATAGATGACGGAGAGTTGGATGCGTATCTTTTCCACGAAGGTACATACTACAGGGCATATGAGTTTATGGGGGTGCATCCATATAAAAAGGGCAAAATGAAAGGCCATCGCTTTGTAGTATGGGCTCCAAGGGCAAGGGAGGTCTACCTTACAGGTGATTTTAACGACTGGAATGAGTGGAGCCTTCCAATGGAGAGAATCCCAGGCAGCGGATTATGGTCCATTGTTGTAATCGATATTGAAGAATTTGATAAATACAAGTACAGAATAGTCGCAGAAACAGGAGAGGTAAGATACAAGGCAGATCCTTTTGCATTCCATTCAGGGACGAGACCAGAAACCGATTCCAAGGTTTATGATATCAAGGGATTCAACTGGCAGGATAAGAAATGGATGAAGACCAGAAAAGACAATCTCTACGAGTCTCCCATATCTATATATGAAGTAAGTCTCCTTTCCTGGAAGCAGCATGAAGATGGAAATCCATACTCATACAGGGAATTGGCAGATGAATTGATTCGATATGTCAAGAAAATGGGTTTTACCCATATAGAACTGATGCCTGTGGCGGAACATCCCCTAGATGCATCATGGGGATATCAGGTGACCGGATACTTTGCGCCAACAAGCAGGTATGGAACTCCCAAGGACTTTATGTACCTGATTGACCAGTGCCATCAAAACGATATCGGCGTAATTCTTGACTGGGTGCCAGCACATTTTACAAGGGATGATCACGGGCTGGCAAGATTTGACGGAACCTACTGCTTCGAATCTATGGACAAATTCAAGGCAGAAAACGACCAGTGGGGAACCATGAATTTTGACTACACAAAACCGGAGGTATTGAGTTTCCTGATTTCAAATGCCATGTATTGGCACGAATACTACCACATAGACGGCTTGAGAATAGATGCAGTTGCATATATGCTTTATCTTGACTTCGGAGGAAAGGACATCAGAAACCAATATGGCGGAAGGGAAAATATTGAAGCAATAGAATTTATAAAGAGATTGAACTCAATTATATTTGAGAATTATCCTGGAACCATGATGATAGCCGAGGAATCCACGGCTTGGCCAAAGGTGAGTCATCCTCTTTCTGAGGGTGGGCTCGGATTCAACTATAAATGGAATATGGGCTGGATGAATGACACTCTTAAGTATATGGAGCTTGACCCAATATACAGAAAAGACTATCATCAGGCTCTTACATTCAGTATGATGTATTCATTTTCGGAAAGGTTTATTCTTCCATTAAGCCACGACGAGGTGGTACATGGAAAGAAATCACTCCTGGATAAAATGCCGGGATACTATGAAGACAAATTTGCAAATCTAAGATTGCTTTACCAATATATGTACGCTCATCCTGGGAAAAAGCTACTGTTTATGGGAGGAGAGTTTGGTCAGTTTATCGAGTGGAGAGAATACGAAGATCTTGATTGGCATCTGCTTGAATACGATATGCACAAAAAACTTCACAAGTACGTGCAGGATCTGAACAAGCTCTATACCGAAGAAAAATGCCTGTTCGAAGTGGATTCATCCTACGACGGATTCCAGTGGATTGAACACCAGAACTGGCAGGAAAGCATAATCTCATTTGAGAGAATTGACAAAGAGGGAAATAGGCTTGTCTGCATATTCAACTTTACACCAGTGCCCCGTTCGAACTACCCAATTGGAGTAATGGAGGAAGGAACCTACAGAACTATCTTCACAAGTGATCACCAGAGATACGGTGGAAACACAAAGAGAATAAAGAGTTACAAGGCAACTGACGAAAAGTTTCACGACAGACCTTATAGTATTAGAGTGGAATTACCCCCTCTTGGGGCAATGTATTTTAAGCTGAAGGAAGAAAAAAGGACAGGAGGAAAATAAAATGATTGAAAGCAAAGTAGTAGCAATGCTTCTGGCTGGAGGTCAGGGATCAAGATTAAAGACCTTAACAAAGAAAGTGGCAAAACCAGCAGTGCCTTTTGGTGGAAAGTACAGGATTATTGACTTCGCCCTTAGTAATGCCACCAATTCAGGTATCGATGATATTGGGATACTTACTCAATATAAGCCATATCTTCTGAATTCCCATATTGGAATAGGTACCTCCTGGGACTATGACAGAAATATGGGAGGGCTTAGAATACTGCCACCTTTCACTTCAGAGGATGGTGGACGATGGTATACCGGGACGGCAAATGCAGTATTTGAGAATATCGACTTCTTGGATGAGATGAATCCAGAGTACGTACTTATTCTTTCTGGAGATCATATCTACAAGATGGATTACTCGAAACTTCTGAAGGCTCACAAGGAAAAGGATGCAAACGTGACAATAGCTGTTATGGAGGTGCCATGGGAGGATGCATCGCGTTTTGGAATAGTCAATGTTGATGATGAAAACAAGATTGTCGAGTTCGAGGAAAAGCCTGAGAATCCAAAAAACAATATGGCTTCCATGGGAATATATATGTTCGATTGGAAGCATTTAAGGGAATATCTGATAAAGGATGTAAAAGACAGGGACTCAGACAATGACTTTGGCAAGAACGTTCTTCCATTGATGCTAAAGGAAGGGCAGAAAATGTATGCATGGGTATTTGATGGATACTGGAAAGATGTAGGAACTGTAAAAAGCTACTGGGAAGCAAATATGGACCTTCTTGATCCAATGAATACCTTGGATCTTTACGACAAGGACTGGAGAATTTATACAAGAACGAGAAATCTTCCACCACAATATCTTGCAAGGGGATCAGAAGTAAAAAATTCACTCGTAAATGAAGGATGCTACATCAGAGGAACCTTGAAGAACAGCATTCTTTTCAGTGATGTCATCATTGAGGAAGATGCAATGGTAATAGACAGTGTAGTCCATTCCAATTGTGTGATCGAGAAAGGTGCAAAAGTGTACAGGGCTGTTATATCAGAGGGAATAACAATAGAAGCAGGACAAGTTATTGGCGAAGAGAATTCAGAGAATATTTGTCTTGTCTCTGAAGAAGGAATTTCAATGGAATAAGGAGGCGAAGAGGATGGAAAAATGTCTAGGAGTAATCAGCGGTGCAAATATTGAAAACAACTTTGGAGCTCTTTGTGTCCACAGACCTGTATATATGCTTCCTTTTGCCGGAAGATACAGGCTGATTGATTTCAGTCTCTCCAATATGGTCAATCATGGAGTAAAAACAATAGCCGTGTATACCGGTGAAAAAGTAAGGTCTACTATGGACCACTTGGGAGATGGAAAGGCCTGGGATCTGAACAGAAGATTCAACGGACTGTTCTTGTTTCCTCCTGTATCTCACGATTTGTCTGGAAAAAAGACAGGGGAGATTCCCCAATACTATACAACCAGGGACTTCTTTGAACAGGCAAAGGAGAAGTATGTATTTATCAATCATCCCAACATTTTGGCAAAGGTTGATTTAGGAATTGCCTTCAAGCATTTCAGGGATACTGATGCGGATATCACACTTATATATAAAAGGCAGAAGGATCCATTCGGAGAATATGTAAATACCTATAAGATGAATATTGCAGAGGATGGATCGGTTATAAATATTGGAACAAACCTTGGTACGGAAAGAGAATTTGACATGTACCTTAAAATGGGTTTTCTAAAAAAAGAGATCTTTATGAAATTGGTGAAAGAAGCCATTGAAAGAGGGGAATCTGACAATCTTCTTGAGACGATCCTGATCAACAAGGACAAGTATAAGATAAACACCTACCAGTTTGATGGTCATACAGAGAATATCAGAAATTTGAAGAGCTTCTACGATGCAAATATGAATCTTTTAAAGAAAGACATAGCAAGAGAGCTTTTCTATCGAAATGGAATTATATTAACAAAGACCAAGGACGAACCATCCACACTCTATACAGAATCTTCAATAGTACAGAATTCACTGGTAGCAAATGGTTGTGTGATCGAAGGTACGGTTGAAAATTCAATAATATTCAGGGGAGTCAAGATTAAAAAAGGTGCAATTGTCAAGAACTCAATTGTAATGCAAAAGTCAGAAATTCATGAAAATGCAGCAGTAATCAACTCCATAATGGACAAGTCAGGTATAGTGGGAGAAGATGTCCGAATTGCAGGAAGCATGCTTATGCCATTTATTGTAGAGAAAAAGCAGGAAATAAGAAAGGACTGATAGGGGATGAAAGTATTATTTGTAGCCTCTGAGATGGCTCCCTTCGCAAAGACAGGAGGGTTGGCAGATGTTGCAGGATCACTGCCATTTGCACTTCAAAGAGAGGGGCATCAGGTGTCTGTTGTTCTTCCCCTTTATTCTAAAATAGGTGAGAATTACAGACAAGAGATGAAAAAAGTGGGCGAATTCTATGTAGATCTGGATTGGAGAAGTCAATATGCAGGGATCTTCCTCTACCAGAAAGATGGAATTGATATATATTTTGTGGATAATGAATTCTACTTCCACAGACACGCTTTGTATGGAATGTATGATGACGGCGAGAGATTCGTTTTTTTCAACAAGGCAGTAGTCCATATGATCAAGCAATTGGATCTGGAAACAGACATAGTGCATTCAAACGACTGGCATACCGGTCTTATTCCCTTGTATGTAAAGGATTTTGCAAAGGGAGACCAGTATTACAAGGATATCAAGACTGTGTTTACCATACACAATCTGAAATACCAGGGAATATTTCCTCAGAGCATACTTACCCTTGCGGGGCTATCCTTTGAGTACTTCCATGAAGAGGGTCTTAAGTACTATGAGTCTGTGAATTTCATGAAGGCAGGAATAGTATACAGTGATGCCCTTACAACGGTTTCATCATCCTATGCCCAGGAAATCAAATACGAGTTTTATGGGGAGAGTCTTCAAGGGATAATAAGAAGACATGAATATAAACTCATGGGAATCATAAATGGTATTGACTATGATCTCTACAATCCCGAAAAGGATCAGAGAATTCCATATCATTATTCCCTTAAGAACCCTGGGGATAAAATGAAAAACAAAACGGCACTCCAGGAGACTTTTGGTCTACCTTTAAATAAAGATGTACCAATAATATCAATGGTTTCAAGACTCGTTGATATGAAAGGGCTGGATCTTGTTAGATATATCCTGGATGAACTTTTACAGGGGGATATACAGGTGGTGGTTCTTGGGACAGGAGACAAGGAGTATGAGGATATGTTCAGACACTTCCAGTGGAAGTATCCTGATAAGATGTCAGCCCATATCTACTTCAATGAAGAAGAAGCGCATCTTGTCTATGCAGGTTCGGATATTTTCCTGATGCCGTCAATGGCTGAGCCATGCGGAATATCTCAGCTGATAGCCCTAAGGTATGGTACGGTTCCAGTAGTTAGGGAAGCAGGAGGACTTAAGGACACTGTAATTCCATTTAACGAGTTTACAGGAGAAGGCACAGGATTTACATTTGCAAATTACAATGCTCACGAGCTTCTGTATACCATAAAAAGAGCAATCGATATTTATTCAGAAGAAGACCAATGGAATGGCCTTGTTGAAAGAACAATGAAGGCAAAGCACGACTGGGACAAATCATCAAAGGAGTATACAAAACTCTACAATACACTGCTGCACCAGAGGTGGTAATATGACTACTGACAAAGAAAGACACGAAGAAGAGATTCAGAAAATACTTTTTCAGCATGGAGCTGTCAAAATGGAGGAGGCATCCTCCAATGAAATGTACAGAGCAGTAAGTTACCATATACGAGAGACAATTGGAGAACAAATGTCTCAAACGGAGAAGAGGAACAAGGACTCAAGGACAATGGTGTATATGTCCATGGAATACCTGCCTGGAAGCCTTCTTAGAAAAAACATAGATTATCTTGACATGCAAGAACCACTTGAGGAAGCCTTAAGAAACAAGGGGTGGAATTTGCATGAGCTTTTAAGTGAAGACAGGGAGCTTGGAATCGGTTATTCTGATATCGGCTACCTATCAAATGGACTTATGGATACATTTGCTAGTGGTGCTTACAATACAATCGGTTATGGCCTTCTCTATAGAGAAGGCTATTTCCGTCAGGTGATAGAAAATTTCCAACAAATGGAAAGACCTGATGAATGGTGGGTAAGAGGTAAAAACTGGCTTTACAAGGGAGATCGTCAATACAAGATCAAAACAGGAGGAAGAGTGGATATCTCAATGGGAGATAATGGTCTTGTGTTTACTCCTGCAGATACACAGGAGTTGATACTAAGATATTATGATCTTCCATATCTGGGGTACAGGAATGGCGCGTGTAACAGGCTTAGACTATTTGATCACGAAAGCATAACCAGAAGAATAAAACCACTTGAATCAACACCAGATAATAGGAGGGAGAGGTTCAGACAGGAATACCTTTTGGTATCCGGCGCTCTTCAGGATGTAATAAGAACCCACCTTTTAAAAGGAAGAAAGATAGAAAGTCTTAATGAACATTTTATTTTCCTTATGATGGACACAAATCTTCTCCTGGCAATTCCGGAGCTTGTTAGGATACTTGTTGACGATTACAAGATGGAGTGGGATGATGCATGGGAAGTAACATCAAAGGCGTTCTTCTATACTCCTCTGCTTCCTCTTGAAGACACACTTTTGACTTTGGAAGGAAAAACCTTCAGGGAATGGCTTCCAAGACTCTGGATGATTCTTGAGGAAATCCACCACAGATATCTTAATATACTAAAGAATGTTGAGGATGTCGGTGATGAAGGAATAAAAACCTCAGGGATCCTATGGGATGACCAGATAAGATTGTATAATATTGCAAGGGTAGGAGTATATGAGGGCCCACCAATTGGATATCCGCTGGCAATATCACACAGGAGATGGATTTTATCAGGGAACCCTCCCTTGAGAGATTTGATAATCAAGCACATTGGAGAGGATTTCATAGGAAATCCAGTAGAGATAAAAAAACTTTTGGGAATTGAAAACAATAAAGACTTGATTCGCGACCTGGAGCAAGTCAAAGAAGAAAACAAGAGAAAACTAGCCAAGGAAATTTTTAAAAAAGAAGGAATAGTGATAAATCCATATACTGTTTTTCACGGATATCTTAAGGATATTTCATCTCAAAACAGACAGCTCCTAATGCTTCTGTGGATTTTCGACACATACTTGACCTTGATAGAGAATCCAAATACTGATATGGTACCAAGAACTATCTTTATTGGGGGGAAAGCTTCTTCACATGATTATGGAGGCAAGGAAATAGTCAAGCTCGCAAACAGATTGGCTGAAAGGATTAATAATGATACGACCATCAAGGATAAGTTGAAGCTATTGTTTGTGGATGATCTGTCGCTAAAGAAAGAAGAGTTTATTTACCCCGCACTTGATATTACTCACTCTTTGACAACACCAACAAAAGGAGGGCTTCATCTTGCTGGATTGACAGCAATGGTAAATGGAGCTATTGCCATAGGAAGCAAGGAAGAAACCAATATGCTTCTTTGTGACTACACCAGAGAGGATTGCATGCAACTTTTCGGAATCACTCCTGAAGAAGTCCAAAAGTGCTATAATAGTAAAGAGTACAACTCACAGGAATATTATTATCTGAATAGAAATATCAGAAGAGTTGTAGATGCACTTTTAGGAAGAGAACGAATTATAGCCTGGGGAGAATTCAAGGGAATACATGATATGCTCCTAAAATACAACGACAATGATTTTATCCTGAAGGATTTTGAAGAATACAAAAACAGGATACAGACCATGGAGGCAGAATACCTTAGCAGTGAAGAATGGACCCGAAAAACGCTTCACAATATAGGCTTGATCGGTGAGTTTGCATCAGATGTTGTTGTTGCAAGATATGCAGTAAAAGTATTGCAGACGTCCAAATAGGAGGATCAAATATGGCGGTACACATGGAGATAACTACAGATAAGAGGCTGGGTATGGCATATAATGCTGAAAAAACTTTTTTCAGGGTATTTTCACCAGAAAGAAGTGATATAAAGCTTAGGCTATACGATGATTCCAGTAGTCTTAAGCGGATTGAATACCCCATGAAAAGAGAAGATGAAGGCACCTTTTTCGTTGAAATAGAAGGCGATCTAAAGGGTAAATTTTATACGTATTTGGTTGAAGGTAAATATGAAGTCACTGACCCATATAGCATAGCTTCCTCGTGTAACTCTCTAAGGTCTGCAATAATTGACCTTGAAGATACAAATCCCGAAGGCTGGGAAAATCATAGGGAGCCAGAGGCGGTATCTCCTGTGGATGCTGTTTTGTATGAAACGCACATAAAGGATTTCACAGGACATGAAACATCGGGAGTAGAAATCAAAGGAACATACCTTGGGATGAGCGAGAGAGGAACAACCTACAAGAATCTAGCTACAGGAATTGACCACCTTGTTGAACTGGGCATAACCCACGTACACCTTCTACCGGTAAATGACTTTTTGACGGTCCGGGAAGAGAGGGAATATGCCTCTGATGACCGCAACTATAACTGGGGATATGATCCGGAGCTGTATAATGTACCCGAAGGATCGTATTCTACAGATCCGCATACGCCAGAAACCAGGATAATGGAATTGAAAGCTCTGGTTATGGCCTTTCACAAGGCCGGGATAAAGGTTGTTTTGGATGTTGTATATAATCATACATTTAGAGGCAAGGAATCAAACTTTAACATCCTAGCACCGGATTATTACCATAGAATAACCGAGGATGGAACTTTTTCAAACGGTTCTGGAGTCGGGAATGAGTTGGACACACAGAAGCCCATGACTCGGAGATTTATCCTGGACAGCCTTGAGTACTGGCTAAAGGAATTTAGGGTAGACGGATTCAGATTTGATCTTATGGCACTTATTGATATTGATACAGTGGAATTGGCAGTTAAAAAGCTTAGACAGATCAAGAAGGATGTCATGATTTACGGAGAACCCTGGATGGGTGGGATAACTACCTTGCCATCACACAAGACCACCTCAAAAGGGAAACAGGGAAGACTTCATTTTTCGTTGTTTAACGATAACTTCAGAAATGCCCTTAAGGGTGACAATGATGGATATGGAATGGGATTTGCACAAGGCAATCTCGATGAAAAAATGGCAACTGAAACTGGAATTGCAGGCTCAATATTTTTCGATGAGTCCAGGATTGGATTTGCTTCAATGGCAAGGGAGACAATTAATTATGCAAACTCCCACGACAATCTAATACTACAGGACAAACTGCTTAAGGTCTTCCCTCACAAAAGCGAGGAGGAGATCAAAAACTACAATAAATTTATCCATGCAATTCTTATACTATCACAAGGGGTTCCCTTTATTCATGAAGGAAATGAGTTTTTAAGATCAAAGGGTGGCAGAGAGAACACCTATAATTCACCCCTTTCAGTGAATGCAATCGATTGGTCCCTGAAGGAGAAGAATATTGATGTTTACAACTACATCAAGGATCTCATCCACTTTCGGAAGGAACGGGAAGAATTCAGGATGGATTATGCCACGGATATCAGGAGGAATCTTGATTTTATAGAAGAGAGTTTAAATTGTCCCCTTATAGCATATACAATAAGAGGAAACGGCGGCTACCTGCTTGTTATCCACAATGCAAACCAGACATCCTGTATGATGCCGCATGCGGTAATAAAAAAACACATACAGGCTCAGGATGAAAGAAAAGTCACTGATCTGACCATACGTTGCCTTTTCGATGAAAAGGGCTATGCAAATGGAGAAGCTGAATTCAAGCATCCTCATGGGATTGAAAACCTTCCTGTGAGCACAAGGATTTTTGAACTTAAAATAAAAGAGTAAAGAAAAAACAGATATCGCTCTTTGCGATATCTGTTAATTTTTAGTCTAGAATATAAATCTTTACATTTCTTCGACCGAAATTCCATGCTTGTGTTGACGAATGGAAAAACAAATCAATTTTGTGGCCTTTAATGGCTCCTCCTGTATCTTCAGCTATAGCAAATCCATAATCACTCGTTCCATCTAGGGATTCAACATAAAGTTTTGTCCCAAGGGGAATAACGCGAGGATCCACTGCAACGGTTCCAGGTCGTGCAGTTGTTCCTGAGGCAGTAATTCCGTAGCCTCGATCACCAGGTCTCTTTCCAGTACTTGCATAGGAAAGGTCATAGGCGCTGGCATTCATTATCATTGCCTCCTTAAAGCGTACATCTCCTCTTGATGTAGCTACCATATTGTTGGCTCCCCTTTCGATTACCTGAGAAACGGGTTCCGACACTACGGTATCAAGTACTATGACAGATGAAGACATTACACCATTAATATATATATCTTTAATGTGTGATCTTTTTAATCCGTCTTTTCCTTCCTGGAGAGTATTTGAAATACCCTTGTCCAGTCTTATATTGTTTACTACCTCTGTTTCAAATGGAATAGAGGTATTCTCCACTCGTAGCTTTTCCTCAACCTGGAAAAACTCAATTGTGGTATTTGGCTTTACTTCTGTGTCCAAGGCCGGGGTTGAAAAGTCCTTTGGCCCATTATTTATTCCTGCTTCTTCAAGAATGTCCTCTACCCTTGTGCTGTAGGATGTGATTTTTTCAATATCATCCTTGAAAACAATTGTGTACGTATTTGGGTTTGTTACGGTAATCTCTAAGTCCTTGGTTAAAAGTGTGTCCAGATCAGGCTTAACAAGGGTGTCCTTGCTTACTTTGATCTCCTCATCCACTAGAAGCTCCTCAACTGTTGCTGAGTGTGAGACCATCTGGATTGTCTCACCGTCCACTGTGAGTGTTATTTCTGCCCCCTGGTAGGAACTAACTCCCAATGATATTGTCATTACTATAGCTAGAAGTAAGAGGACCACTACCTTTTTAGCCGTGTTTGCTTTGGTATTGTCCATAATTCTCCTCCTTTTTTGTCACAGATTGTAACCAATTTGTAACTATTTGTCATGCTCCATGTATTCTAAACCATAAATTAAAACTTGTCAAATTTTTGCCTAAATACCCGGAATATTCTGTTAATGGTACCATTGTAATAATAGGCGTAAATGTTGATATATAAGGACGTCAGAGGGTCCAATCTACTTTGTTTTCTAAATTATCCGAATGGCTTGACACGTATTTATAATACGTATATAATTAAATAAACAAGAATTACAAGAAAATAAAAATGATTTCAAAACAAATTTCGAGGACTTAAGTGGGTTATACATACAAAGATGTCGTAAAAAAATTGAAAGAGCAAGGTTGGGAACTTAAAAGAACCAACGGCTCACATGAGATATACAAGCATCCAGATGGTAGAACTTGTCCAGTTAAATGTACCAATAAGGATATTCCAACTGGTACATTGAAGAGTATTGAGAGAATTACAGGCGTTAAGTTTTGAGTTGTGGGAAATTATTATATTAGTTTTAGAAACGGAGGAACGATTATGAAGAATAGATATATTTATCCTGCGATAATTAGAGTAGATGAAGATGCATATGATGTCAGTTTTCCTGATATAGACAACTGTTTTACTTTTGGAGAAACATTAGAAGATTCATTGGACAGTGCAAGAGATGTTTTGGAGTTGTGCTTATATGATATGGAAAAGGATGGCAAGGAAATCCCGAAAGCTTCTGGAATTGGCGAGATATCATTAGACAAGAATGAAACCATAGCATGGATTAATGTTTGGATGATTCCAGTTAGAGATAAGATGGAGAATAAAGCTGTAAAAAAGACTCTGACGATACCAAAATGGCTAAATGATGTTGGAATAGAAAATAATCTTAACTTTTCTTCCCTGCTTCAAAGTGCTATAAAAGAAAAGGTTGGAATCTACGATACAAATAGCCGTAAACAAGGATAATCTCCTTAAAAAACTTGACTAATTCCCTCAATAAGCTATAATTATTAGTAATTGAGAACTAAAGATAATGATGGGAAGAGTAGAGGTCGAATTTCTTAAGAGAGTCGGGTTTGGTGGAAACCGATGAAAGGAAGCTTTCGAAGATGGTCCCTGAATTTTTCGGCCGATAGGTAGGTCGAAACGGCGGCAGTCGTTAAAGTGTTAAGGTTTAAAACCTGCTGAGATCAGTATCGTGAGATACTGATAATTAGAGTGGTACCGCGAAGTCGCCTTCGTCTCTATTGAGATGGAGGCTTTTTATATTCTTAAATACCTATATGAAAGGAAGAGGTTAATGAAAAAGACTTACTATTTGACAACACCAATTTATTATCCAAGTGGCAATCTTCATATCGGACATACTTACACTACAGTTGCGGCTGACAGCATAAAGAGATATAAGAAGCTGCAGGGATACGACGTATTCTTTACAACAGGCTCTGATGAGCACGGACAAAAGATTCAGGAGAAGGCTCAGGAAAACAATATGTCTCCAAAAGCATATGTAGACAAGATTGTAGCTGATACCAAGGAACTTTGGAAGATGCTTGAGATCGACTACGATTCATTTATAAGAAGTACGGATGATTTCCACGAAAAGGCGATTGCTGATATCTTTACAAAGCTATATGAAAAGGGAGAGATATACAAGGGTCATTACGAGGGAGCATACTGTACTCCATGTGAATCCTTCTGGTCAGAGTCCCAGTTGCTTGAGGGTAACAAATGCCCTGATTGTGGAAGGGAGACCCATATCGAAAAGGAAGAGGCATACTTCTTCAAGCTTTCAAAATACAGGGACAAGCTTCTAAAGTATTATGAGGACAATCCTGGATTTATTCAGCCTGAAAGTAGAAAGAACGAGATGATCAATAATTTCCTCAAGGATGGACTAGATGATTTAAGTGTATCAAGAAGTAGCTTTGACTGGGGAGTAAAGGTTCCTTTTGATGAGAAGCACATTATATATGTATGGATAGATGCACTTTCATGTTACCTTACATCAATTGGTTATGGAACTGAGAATACGGAGAACTTTGAAAAATTCTGGCCTGCTGATGTACACCTTGTAGGAAAGGAAATCGTAAGATTCCATACCATCATATGGCCAGCAATTCTTATGGCCCTTGACCTGCCTCTTCCAAAGAAGGTATTCGGTCATGGATGGATACTCTTTGAAGATGACAAGATGTCAAAGTCAAAGGGCAATATAATCTATCCTGAACCAATAATTGACCTCTATGGAATAGATGCATTCAAATACTTTTTGCTAAGGGAATTTTCCTTTGGTCAGGATGGATCCTTCTCAAGAGAAAAGTTCCTGCAAAGACTCAATTCTGACCTTGCAAATGATCTTGGAAACCTTGTAAGCAGAACTGTATCAATGGTTGAAAAGTATAACGACGGAATTCTTCCGTCTCCTAAAAAGACTGAAGAGATCGACGACACGCTGGTTCAGATGGCAACAGGAGCAGCTGACAAAGTTGATGCATATATGGATAATCTAAACTTCTCAAATGCCCTTGAGGAGGTATGGAAGCTAATTAGAAGGACTAACAAGTATGTTGACGAGACAATGCCTTGGATTCTTGGCAAGGAAGGGAATTCTGAAAGACTCGACACTGTACTTTACAATCTTTCAGAAAGCTTGAGAATTGTTTCAATACTGATCAAGCCCTTTATGGACAAGACTTCAGCTGAAATAAGAAGACAGCTTGGAATCGAGGAAGAAATAGTCTGGGACAATGCAAAACAGTGGGGGCTTCTTAAGGAAGGAAGCAAGGTCCAGAAGGGAAATATCATTTTCCCAAGACTTGATATAAAGGAAGAACTCGTAAAACTTAATGCTGCAAACAATGCACTTATAGAGAAGAGAACAGCAGCGAAGGAAGTTCCAAAAGTTGAAGTAAAGAAAGTTGAAGCGGTTGAAGAGAAAAAAGAAGAAGAAATGATAACAATAGATGACTTTGCAAAGGTGAAGTTCAAAGTTGCAAAGGTAGTTGCCTGCAAAGAACATCCCAAGGCAGACAAGCTTCTTGTATTGACACTTAAGGTGGGAGATGAGGAGAGACAGGTTGTATCAGGAATAAAGCAGTGGTACTCGACTGAGGACCTTGTAGGCAAGACGGTAATAGTAGTTGCAAACCTTAAGCCGGTTAAGCTCAGAGGAATCGAGTCAAGAGGTATGGTACTGGCAGCAGAAGATGCTGACGGCAACCTGACACTTCTTTCAACTCTTGAGGATATTGCAGACGGAGCGATAGTATCATAGACCAGCTATTAAAAGTCAATAATAATTTAGAATTTATTTTGCCTTTGAGATTATAAAATTTATGCTAGAACCCG
>NZ_JBMEMN010000002.1:102375-175142 GCF_049310905.1 Gudongella sp. DL1XJH-153 | reverse complement strand
TGCAATTGCAGTTAATTTAAAGAGGATAGCAGCAATACTATCCTCTAAATTATTGACAAAATTCAATTTTCCCTTAATCATTTTCGATATGCTTACCAAAAGAGTAAAATTTGATTTAATCTTGGTTTAAAAAGTAGACTTTTTCAGTGGTCTCGGACGTTTCACTCGTCTTCTTACCTGTGCTGTCACAAGTAGTGCCAAGACAAAACACACCTTATTGACATATACCATTAACGCTTGATAGTATTAAAGTGTGAATCGATATGGGGGTATCGATCTACCATGCTATTATCGATGGAACGCCGTATGCGGTGAAAGTCGCACGTGCGGTGTGGACCTGGACGAAATCCCAAAGGGGATAGTCAGGGATGATGATTTGCTTGAGATTTTTATGACAGAATTTGATATTGAAATGTCTGAAGGTGATGTTGAGGCTGTTGTGACGGGGTATGGTCTAAATATCTACAATCAGCCAGAGAATGGATTGGAGAATGAGATAGTCATCATAACATTCTCAGAGGAGAATCCCTATGATTATCAGGATGATCTTGGAGCTTTAGATCTTCCATATCCGCTAATTGTTCTAGTACTTGATGGCGGAGAAGGTTATTTGATGGATATGTTCTATGAGGAGCTACATTATTATGAGTATGGTGGAACTTTCGAGGACATATTTGATGACCTGTATATCCAGGATACTTTCCAGGAGCTTGCGGATAAGATACTGGATTACAACACAGAGGGATTGAGAGTCCTTGAGGATGCCAGTGAGACAGATGGAGTTATAGCATTCACATACGAGGAAGGAGTAGAAGCAGAGGCTGATCTGTTGCTTGTACTGATGCCAGTAGAGGAAGGAGAATACGTAGCATTTGCTTTGGTCCATCCTAGAAGCAAGTTTACACCAAGATAATAAAGACATTCGATAGTATCAAGGGGCAAGGGTGAAAATCCTTTGCCCCTAATTTTGTCACCATATGTGTCAACGCAAAATATAATCTGTTGACATAAATCCACAGTCGGGCTTATTATTTAGGTGTATAACTGATATGGGGGTATCAAAAGTACAATCCTATTATCGATGGAGCGCCGTATGCGATGAAAGTCGCACGTATGGTGTGGACCTGAACGAAATCCCAAGGAGGATAGTCGGGGATGATGAGGTAGCAGTAAATAAAATAGTAAATGGAGATTTTGAAACAGGTAACTTTTCAGGTTGGACAGTCGTATCGGACTCAGGATATCCTGTAATCAGTTTGAATATTGATGGACGCGAAGCCTATCTTTCAGATGGTGGAGGGAATCTGGCTGCATACACAACCTCGATTGCACAAACTGTAGATGTTTCAGCAACGAATCCAGAGACCCTTTCAATGAATTACAGAATACAAGCAGGTACAATGAATTCAGATTGGATGAATGTAACCATTGAAGGAACAGAAATAGTAAGATGGGTAACTGGTACCATGGGAAATCAGACATTCACATATGATTTATCAGATTACGCTGGTGAGACAGTGGAAATCAAGATAGGTGTCAATGTAGGCTATGAACCTGGTACAATCTATTACAACCATTTTTTTGTAGACAACATTTCAGTGCAACTAGATATTTAGCTTAAAAAGCTGGCATATTTTGCCAGCTTTTTACATGAAATAGGACGTCTATTCGTACAGACTGTCTTTTCTGTCACAACTTGTGTCACTAATATGCTCAACTTATTGACATATACCGTCAACGCTTGATAGTATTAAAGTGTGAATCGATATGGGGGTATCGATGGAGCATTCTATTATCGATGGAACGCCGTATGCGGTGAAAGTCGCACGTGCGGTGTGGACCTGAACGAAATCCTAGAAGGGATAGTCAGGGATGATGAACCAGAATTAGTATTTTTCTACGAGGAGGATTTTGAGGATACTGACGGAGATTACACAGTATCGGGATATGGAGCTAGATGGGAATGGGGAACACCAACTGTCTGGCCTGAAAGCGCTGCGTCTGGGGATAAATGCTGGGGTACAGATCTAAATGGAAATTACAGCAACGGTGCTGATGAAACCTTAACATCACCAGTAATTCAGCTAACCGGAGTAGAGGCAGGATCAGATCTTGTGATTGAGTGGATGCAAGCATTGTACATCGAATCAAGTTCATGGGATAATGCATATGTAGAATTATCATTGAATGGTGGTAGTTGGATGCAAATGTGGGCGCATACTGGAAGTACAGTGCAAGTTCCATGGGAACTGAAATCTTACACAATCGAATCCTATAATGACGAAGATATTCAGTTGAGATTCAGGATTACTACTGATGGCTCGGTAACATACTCTGGTCTGTACATCGATGATGTGACAATCTCAGAAAGCAAGTAACAAAAGACCAGGGAATCAATTATGATTCTCTGGTCTTTTATACTCACAGTAACACTAATGCGCTGAAAACTCTTGTCATTAAATGTGACTAGTAAAAACTTATTTATAATTATCTTGCTCTATCAGTAATCGTTTGATAGTATTAAAGTGTGAAATCGATATGGGGGTATCGATGGAGCATTCTATTATCGATGGAACGCCGTATGCGGTGAAAGTCGCACGTGCGGTGTGGACCTGAACGAAATCCGATGAGGATAGCCAGGGATGATGAAAGTGCAATAAATGAATGGATAATAACAAGTAATGACTTCAATGGATTTACTGACTTAAGTGACAGTGTATTGATAACTGAAGCAGTGGGAATGTCTCAACCTATCTACAGGTTAAAGGATAGTGGGACCATTAATTATTATAATCAACCATTTAAAGAGATTGAATTTGGAGGAACTGACTACCATATCTATTTAAGTGATGATTATGGTGGATTATTTACTGATTATGTTTTCTATGGACCTTATGATGGTATACTAGCTTCAGTTGTAGATGAAGATATCATAGAATTTTCTATCAACGTGGACGTGGAATACCATGGGGGAGTTAATAATCCAACAATGGTCACCACTTCTCCACTAGTCGTGGCTATCGAAGAGATAGGAAATCCTTCAAACGTTTTCTATTGTGGTCTTGAGGTTGACACAAATTCAGATACACCTATTGTGGTAGTTCCAGTATCATAATAACAAGAGGCAAGGATATCAATCAATTTTCCTTGCCTCATTTTTATGCAACTAAAACTCCCTCTCCAACACCTTTTTCATCTTGACCATATTCTCCTCATTAGGCTCAACAGCGTATATATTTTTAATAACATTTGCAACCTTTGAGGGCTTGTCACTCAGGACGATAATCTGGTCCCCAAGATGTATGGCTTCCTCGAGGTCATGGGTTACAAGGATGCAGGATCGATTCTCCATATCCATCAATTCCCTGAAAAAGTCCATCAGCACCTTCTTGTTTGATATGTCAATGGATGATAAGGGCTCATCCATAAGAAGGATGGAGGAGGGGTAGATAAAAGCCCGGAGTATACCAATCCTTTTTTTCATACCACCACTTAGTTCACTTGGGTAATAGTTCTTGTACTCCAATAGACCAACCTTATCCAAGTAGCTTTCTACCAGCTTGTCCTTGTCAGCGATATCATCATTTCCGCTAAGCACAAACCTAAGATTATCCAATACATTTCTCCATGGAATAAGCCGATCCTCCTGGAATACAAAGGAAAGCTCGGTATCATCGAAGCCTATGACATCACCTGAATCAGCCGACTCAATGCCGGATATAATATTAAGCAGGGTTGTCTTTCCGCAACCGGAAGGTCCAAGGATGCAGGTTGTGCCACCTTCAATAAAGTCCATTGAGATATTATCAAGGACGAAGAGGTCATTATATTTTTTAGTTAGGTTTTCTATTTTGTACATATCCACCACATCCTTATAATTGTCATAAGTGCCCGGCGATAGAATTACTCAAAATCTCTGATTTTGTTGTAATTCATCGAGGGGGTATCTGAGTTTACGAAGGATCTTAACCCCGCAGCTCGACCCAAACAATCTTCTCAACTCTTACTTCTTAGATCTTAGCTCTTAACTCTCACTTCTTAGATCTTAGCTCTCAACTCTTACCTCTTAACTATTACTTTTCACTTAGCTCTTAACTCTCATTTCTTACTTCTTACCTCTTACTTCTTAACTCTCAACTCTTAGTTTTTAATTTTTACTTCTTACTTCTTAGATCTTAGCTCTTAACTCTCAACTCTTACTTCTTACTTCTTAACTAAATCGTGTTCATTGATTATTTTCTCCCCAAAAAAGACGACTGAAACGTCCCCCTGTCTTTATTTTTTCCACCAGCACATTAAGCACCTTGGAAATCACAAGAATAACAATGATCCAGGCAAAGACCCCAGCGGTATTCAAATACATCCTCTGCAGCTGCAAATCAGCCCCAATTGAAAAGCCTGGCTGTGAAAGCACCTCTCCTGCAACTACCATCTTCAAGGTAGTTGAGAGGGTTGTTGCTGATATGTTTGAAAGTCCCTGAAATATAACTGGTATGTATATATCCCTGATCAGTGCCAGCTTCCTTACCTTGTATACCTTGGCCATCTGGAGTAGCCCCTTGTCAATCCCATCAAGGGATGAAAGGACTGTTTCATACATGATGGGGAATACAACAAGAAAGCCTACAAAAAGTGGAACCAGACTGTTGTGCAGCCAAATAAGGGCAAGAAGAATAATTGCAATAACGGGAACGGAGCTTAGGAATTCAGCAAAGGGTTTAAACAAGAGTCTTACAGTCCTTGACCACTTGGAAAGGCCACCAAAAAAAACAGCAAGAAGCAGGGAGGAAAAAAATCCTCCAAGGCTTCTTGCCATTGTATAAAATACTGTCTTTAAAAATCCTTCTTCTCCAACAATTTCAATCAAACTATTAAGTGTAGCCAATGGAGAAGGAATCAAAACTTCCTTGCCGACAAAAAGAGACAAGAGAGACCAAACCCCGATTAAAAACAATGCGGAGATAAGTTTAAGACCTTTATCTTGTATAGTAAATCTCTTCATCCGGCAGCTCTCCTCCAATAAAGTCAGGGGCAAAGTCCATAATGGCCTGGTAATATACCCTGTATTCCTCAAGGGAATCCTCAATGGGGAAATCACCAATGTTCATTCTGTCTATTCCCTGAACAACAGCACCCTTAACTGGACCTAAAGCTAATTCTTCCGAAATGTCCCCAAGTGCTTCAGGGTTTTCGTTGGCCCACTGGATACTATTATTATACTCCAGGAGGAAGTTTTCCACAAACTCCGGATCTTCTTCAATCAAAGTTTTCTTTATGACCAGGCATGCCTGGGGATAGCCCTTTGTGACACCCTTAGCCTCTGCCCACAAGGAGTTAAGGTCAAGTAGTACCTCTATACCATCACCCTTCATAACAACCCCTGAGATGGCAGGCTCGGGAAGAACACCAAGAGATGCCTGTCCTGAAAGAAGAAAGGGTCCAATTTCTGCAGCTGAGCCCATATATTGAATATCCATATCCGTTTCCGGATCCAATCCATTGTCCTGAAGGATCATCAAGAGCACAAGCTCAGGTGTAAGGCCTTTTCCAAAGGTATGTAGGGTCATGTCCTTAAGGTCCGCAACAGTCTGAACATCTTCAGTTCCAGCAACATACAGGTTTCCCCAGGTTGAGGTCCCCACAATAAGATAGGGGAGGTCCTTGTTGTATGCCTGGGCTGCAAGGTTTGTCGGAACCATTGCTATATCAGCCTCTTCCTTTAATATGCTTGCTGCTAGAAGGTCAGGTGCCTTCAACACATCATACTGGATCTCTCTTCCAAGGTCAGGCTCATCTGACATCATCTTTGCAGCAGTCAGAGCAGTTACTCCTTCCATAAAGGAGAACTGGACTGGTTCAGTTGGTTCAGCAACTTCATTGGAGCAGCCTGAAAAGGCCGCTCCAAGAATTAGTATTAGCGTCAGTAGAATTATGTTTTTTTTCATTATTCACCTCGTTATTTATCCCAAAGCGTTGGGTTAAGTTCCCATGTGCTGTGGTCAGTGTGTAACAGCTCGTGTGATTTGTGGGACAGCGGTTTCTCAAAATACTCCTCGTAGCATTTGGTTATGGAAGGATTCTCGTGAGAAAATCTAATATCGCTTATCCTGTCAAGACCGTAAAGAATATCAGATCTGTCATCGGCAAGCTCCTTGCCATCCCAAATAGGCTGACCTCCACCACCGGCACAACCACCTGGACATGCCATGATTTCAACAAAGTCGTAATGAGCTTCACCTCGTCTGATTGCCTCAACCAGTTTTCTTGTATTTCCAAGACCACTTGCAACGGCCACTCTCAAGTCAGTCCCTGCAAGATTGAAGGTAGCTTCCTTCCAGCCAGCTCGACCTCGGACATCCTTGAAGGCATCCGGATCGGGATTCTCACCTGTAACAAGGAAGTAGGCACTTCTAAGTGCAGCTTCCATGACTCCACCAGTTGCACCGAATATTACGGCAGCTCCGGAACCGGAACCAAGGGGAGTATCAAGCTCCTCTTCAGGAAGGTAGGCAACATCAATGCTCTCAGCCCGAATAAGTCTTTCAACCTCACGGGTTGTAAGGACAACATCAACATCCTGACCTGCTCCTGCTGAATTCATAACTGGGACACCAGCTTCGAACTTCTTGGCAGTACAAGGCATGATGGACACTGAAAAGATCTTTGAAGGATCTACATCCAGCACCTGTGCATAGTAGCTCTTTGCAACCGCACCAAACATCTGCTGAGGTGACTTTGCAGTTGACAGCTGATCCAACATATCAGGATACTGGGTCTTTATAAACCTTATCCATCCTGGACAGCATGATGTAAACATTGGGAATGTATGATTTTCAGCATTTCCCAGTCTCTCTATAAACTCGCTTCCCTCTTCCATAATGGTAAGGTCGGCAGTAAAGTTTGTATCAAATATATAGTCAAATCCAATTCTTCTTAAGGCAGTTGCAAGTCTCTTTACAGTTGCAAACTCCCTGTCCAATCCAAGGGACTCTCCCCAGGCTGCCCTTACAGCAGGTGCAATCTGGACAACAAGGATCTTGTCGGGATCAGCAAGGGCATCGAATACAATATCCGTGTCATCCCTTTCCCTAAGTGCTCCTGTTGGACAGTGGGTAATGCACTGGCCACAAAGTGCGCAGTCTGATTCCTCAATCCTCAGATTATGCGAAACGTCAACATTGGTTCTTGAACCCGTGTTTGCAATATCCCAGACCTGAAGGTCCTGGACCTTGTCACACACCTGGATGCATCTCATGCACTTTATGCATTTCTCGTAGTTTCTAACCAGAGGAAAACCTTCAGTCCATCTTGCATGGGGAAGGGTCTTCTCATATGGTATGCCAATTATCCCAAGGTCGTTGGCGATATCCTGCAGTGCGCAGTTTCCGCTTCTGACACAGGTGGCACAGTTTGAGTCGTGCTGGGATAGAATAAGCTCGACATTTGTTCTTCTTGATTCCCTTACCTTGGGGCTGTTTGTATGGATCTTCATGCCTTCCTCAACAACATTGTTGCAGGCTGTTACAAGTCTTTCCCTGCCTTCAATCTCAACCGCACAAACCCTGCAGGCGCCGATTTCATTCAGCTCCTCCATGTAGCACAGATTGGGGATTGATACATGGCAGCTCTTTGCAGCATCCAGAATGGTCATTCCTTCAGGGACGAGAAGAGTGTTCTTATCAATAGTTATGTTTACCATTTTTCAGTCCTCCCTCCTTTGAATACTCCAAAGCCGAAGTGGTCACATCTTAGGCATCGACTTGACTCCTGCATTGCCTCCTGGTAGGTCATTGATTTTTCAACAAGTTCAAAATCCTCAACCCTTTCAGATACTAGTCTTTCAGTCATATTGACCCTTCCACATGGAATTCGGTCTGATAGGCTGGGCTCTGGAATATGGACTCCGGATTCAATCTCGTGATGGAATCCAAGGTAGTTGTCAATATTGGCAGCTGCAACCTTGCCGGCAGCAATTGCCTGAATAACTGTTGCTGGACCTGAGATGCAGTCTCCACCGGCAAATACTCCCGGTATATCCTTGACATCGGCAGTGCTCCAAGCATCAATCAATCCTTTACGTACAGGAATTCCGTCCTTTTCAAAGTCTCTTGTCTCAATTCCCTGACCGATTGCAATTACAATCATGTCACATGGGATCCTGACAGGATTCTCTTTGGCATCAGCAGTCTTAGGTCTGCCATCAGACATTTTTCCAACTATCTGTGGTTGTGCCCAAAGTGCTGTTACATTGCCTTCATCATCTGTTTCAATAGTCTTTGGACTGCACAGTTCATATATGGAGCAGCCTTCAGCAATTGCATCGTCGATTTCTTCCTTCATTGCTGGCATATCAGCTTTTCTTCTTCTGTAAATGATATTTGATTCGGTTGATCCAAGTCTAACTGCAGATCTTGCAACATCAATCGCAACATTTCCTCCACCAAGAACAAGAACGCGCTTGCCCTCGAAGTCAGGGTAGATTCCATCGCCGATATCCCGGAGGACATCAACTGCAGAATAGACGCCCTTGGCATCCTCGCCTTCCATACCGATCTTCTTGTCGATATGTGCACCGATTGCAATATATACGCTGTCAAATCTCTCCTTCAGCTCAGCAACTGAAATGTCCTTTCCAACTGTGACTCCCATATGGACCTTTACACCAAGTGATAGCATCTGATCGATTTCATGCTGCAAAAGGTCTCTTGGCAATCTATAGTTTGGTATTCCGTAGCGAAGCATTCCTCCAAGGTGGTTTCTGCTTTCGTAGACATCAACCTGATGTCCCATAACTGAAAGGAAGTATGCCGCGGAAAGTCCGCTTGGTCCTCCTCCTACGATCGCAACTCTTTTTCCTGTCTTTTCAGCAGGCTCAGGAAGAGGTACATCTCCTGCATTGTCAACTGCATATCGCTTAAGTCCCCTTATATTGATTGAGTCGTCCATCATATTCCTTCTACATCTTGTCTCACATGGATGCTCACATACATAGGCACAGGTAAGTGGCATCGGATTGTCTTTTCTTATCAGTCTTATCGCATCGTCATACTTCTCCTGATTGATCAGGGCTATGTATCCCGGTACATCAACACCAGCTGGGCACAATGATACACAAGGAACAGATTGATACAGGCTGAAATTGCAGCGGTCTCTTAGGATATGCTCCAGATAGTCGTCCCTGAAGCCCTCAACTCCCCTCATGACCATATGTGCAGCCTCATAACCGATGGCACAGTCAGCAGAGTTGTAGATACTCCTTGCAGTCTTTTCAATGAGGTCAATAGTCTTTAAGGTAGCTTTTCCGTCCATTACATCTTCCATAAGGTTGATTAGCTGTCCAAGTCCGATTCGACAGGGAACACATTTACCACAAGTTTGGGCATGAGCCATCTTAAGGAAGGATGCAGACAGGTCGATTGGACACAGTCCTGGAGGAGAAGCAGTGATTCTTTTTTCAAGATCTTTGTACATATCCTCCACAGTAGCCTGGGCTTTGTCCTGGGTGATAATGCTTAGTCTGCTCATTTCCTTCATCTCCTTTCAATTATTACTCTTTAAAATCTGTATATTTATGTAATATAATTGGGTTCTAAGTAAAGTTATCAGAAGTTAAATTATTAACAATGATTACAATTATATAATACCATTAATTGAGGGATTATGTCAACATTTCCAGTCCATTTCCATTTACAACTTTAGAGGAATACAGTATAATATTTGGGTGATATTAATTATGTTAAACAGAAAAAATTAAAACTTGACCCATAAGATTAGACCCAAACAATTGTTCAATATTCATTGTTCAATGTTCACTGACCCGTTAGCTCGTCCACACAGTAAAAAAAGGAGGATTCAATGAAAAAATTGGATATGGTTTATGAAGGTAAGGCAAAGAAGGTTTTCAGGACAGATGATAAGGACAAATTCGTCGTTCAGTACAAGGACGATGCAACTGCAGGAAATGGAGCAAAGAAGGGAACAATCGAGGATAAGGGTATTGTGAACAACAAGATGAGCGCAATGCTATTTGAGATCCTCGAAAAAGAGGGAGTACCCAATCACTTTGAGGAACTGCTTTCAGACAGGGAGCAGCTGGTTAAGGCGGTTAAAATCATACCACTGGAAGTAATTGTAAGAAATGTCTCAGCAGGGTCATTTTCAAAAAGATATGGCGTTGAGGAAGGAATCCTCTTTGACAATCCTGTAGTGGAATTCAGCTATAAGGTAGATGAGCTTGGAGATCCCTTGATAAACGATTCACATATTTTGGCTCTAAAACTAGCTACAGAAGAGGAAATTGAACATATTAAAGGGATGGCACTTCGCGTAAACGAGGTTCTTTCAGAATTGTTCCTAAAGAAAAACTTAAAGCTTATTGATTTCAAGCTTGAGTTTGGAAAATACCATGGAGAGACAATCCTTGCAGATGAAATATCACCAGATACCTGCAGACTTTGGGATACAGAGACAAACGAGAAGCTGGACAAGGACAGATTCAGAAGAGACCTCGGAAACATTAAGGAAGCGTACCAGGAAGTTATGAAGAGACTGGAACAATAGGGGAGGATGGCATTGACATACCTTATTCAGGATAAACTAAAGGACGAATGCGGCGTAGTTGGAATCTACAACAGGGAGAAGAACATTGACTGCGCTGAGGAAATATATTATGGACTCTTTGCCCTGCAGCACAGGGGACAGGAGAGCGCAGGAATTGCAACAAGCATGGAGGGCAAGATCAGCACATACAAGAACAAGGGGCTTGTATCTGATGTATTTGAAGACCCGGATGACTTTGGCGAATTGCTTGGAAACATAGGAATCGGTCATGTAAGGTATGCCACATCAGGCGGTGGAGGATTGGCAAATGCCCAGCCACTGATTGTAAACTATAAGAATACCAACATAGCCCTTGCCCACAACGGAAACCTGGTAAATGCATCAGCATTGAGGGATATGCTAGAAGACGGAGGAGTAGTCTTTCAGACTGCCGTGGACACAGAGGTAATAGTAAACCTTATTGCAAGGAGCCTTAAAAACGGAATAGTTGAATCCATCAAACGGGTTGCAGAGATAATCCGGGGAGCCTATGCCCTTGTTATAACAACAGAGGATATGCTGATCGGCCTAAGGGATCCCTACGGCCTGAGACCACTTTGTCTGGGAGAGACAGAAAACGGATATGTCCTTGCATCGGAAACCTGTGCCCTTGATGCAGTTGGGGCAAAATATATCAGGGATATTGAAAACGGAGAGATTGTAGTAATAGATGATGAAGGAGTTCATTCCTACAGACAGAACACCTGGGTTAAAAAGAGACTTTGCATCTTTGAGCTTATATACTTTGCAAGACCAGATTCAAGAATAGATGGAATAAGCGTATATCAGTCTAGACACAATGCAGGTGCAACACTTGCAAGAGAATACCCTGTTGAAGCAGATGTTGTAATAGGAGTTCCCGATTCCGGAGTTCCAGCGGCAATAGGCTATTCCAAGGAATCAGGAATACCATATGAAATCGGACTTATAAAAAACAAATATATTGGAAGAACCTTTATCCAGCCAAACCAGAGACAAAGGGAACAAGGTGTAAGGATTAAGCTTAATGTGCTTAAAGAGAATATTGAGGGTAAAAGAGTAGTGATAGTTGATGACTCAATCGTAAGGGGAACAACATCAAGAAGATTGGTTGAAATCCTAAGGGAAGCAGGAGCAACTGAGGTTCATTTCAGGGTCAGCAGCCCACCAGTCAAGCATCCCTGCCACTTTGGAATTGACACACCCTACAGGGAACACCTGATTGCAACAAAGCACAGTGTTGAGGAAATCAGACAGATAATTGATGCAGATACCCTGGGCTACCTTTCAACAGAGGGAATGGTTGAATCAGTAGGCGGAGGAGACCTCTACTGCAAGGCCTGCTTTGACGGAGACTACCCGATGGAAGTACCAGTAGAGGAGTAGGGAAGGAGGAGTACGATGAACGACAAATACACAAGCCCCTTAAGCAAACGCTACGCAGGGGAGGAAATGCAACGACTCTTTTCCGAAGACAAGAAATTCAGGACCTGGAGAAAACTCTGGATTGCCCTTGCAGAATCACAGATGGAGCTTGGGCTTAATATAACAGAGGAACAGATCCAGCAGATGAAGGACAATATGGACAATATCAACTACGAAGTGGCAGAGGCAAAGGAAAAGGAAATCCGCCATGATGTAATGTCACACATCCATGCCTTTGGAAAGCAGTGTCCTGATGCCAAGGGAATAATCCACCTTGGAGCAACATCCTGCTTTGTCGGGGACAACACAGACCTAATTCTTATGAAGGAAGGACTCCTTCTTGTAAGAAAGAAGCTAGTCAATACTATTAAGCTTCTTTCAGACTTTGCCATGGAATACAAGGATCTACCAACACTAGGCTTTACACACTTTCAGCCAGCCCAGCCAACAACTGTTGGTAAAAGGGCAACACTGTGGATTGAAGATCTGCTTCTTGATCTTGAATACCTGGAGTTTGTACTTTCAACCCTTAAGCTTAGAGGAGCAAAGGGAACAACAGGAAGCCAGGCAAGCTTTATGGAGCTGTTTGATGGTGATGGAGAAAAGGTGAAACAACTTGATCAAAAGATATCAGAAAAGCTGGGATTCGAAGGAACATATCCTGTAACAGGACAGACCTACTCAAGAAAGGTCGACTTCCAAGTACTTCAGGTACTTTCAGGTATAGCCCAGAGTGCCTACAAGTTTTCAAATGATGTTAGATTACTTGCACATATGAAGGAAATCGAGGAGCCATTTGAAAAATCACAGGTTGGCTCATCTGCAATGGCTTACAAAAGAAACCCCATGAGAAGCGAAAGAATGGCATCAATTGCAAGATTCATTATTGCGGATTCAATCAATCCAGCCCTTAATACAACAGGGCAGTGGCTTGAAAGGACACTTGATGATTCGGCAAACAGAAGACTGAGCATTCCAGAAGGATTTCTTGCAACAGACGGACTACTATCATTATATATAAATGTAGCGGATGGACTTGTTGTCTATCCAAAGGTTATAGAAAAACACCTCCAAGAGGAGCTGCCATTTATGGCAACAGAAACAATACTAATGGAAGGTGTAAAAAGGGGAGGAGACAGACAGGTCCTCCACGAATCCATTAGAAAACACTCACTGGCAACAGCAGAAAGCATCAAGGTATATGGAAACGAGAACAACCTGGTTGAAAGACTTGGTAACGACCCTGAATTCAATATGACAGAAAGTGAAATTTGGGATATGATTAAACCAGAGAGATTTATTGGAAGAAGTGTTCAACAGGTTGAGGAATTTGTTCAAGGAGAAGTAAAAGCAATTTTAGATAGGTATTCAGAGGATCTTGGAATGGATGTTACTATTTCCGTATAAGGGGGAGTAATGGATGAAAACCGCAATAGTAGGAATAAACTGGGGAGATGAAGGAAAGGGAAGAATGGTGGATCTTCTTTCACAGGACCAGGATATCGTTGTAAGGTATCAGGGAGGAAACAATGCTGGCCATACTGTGGTAAATGAAAAGGGAAAGTTTATCTTTAATCTCCTTCCATCAGGAATCCTAAGGGATGATATTGTAAACATCATGGGAAACGGAATGGTTATTGACATCGAACACCTGTGCAGTGAATTGGACAGCCTCCAGGAGAAGGGAATAATTGTAACAGAAAAGAACCTTAAGATAAGCGACAAGGCAGTAATCTGTATGCCCTACCATGTTCTTCTTGACCAATATGAAGAAGAGAGACTAAAGGACAAAAAGTACGGATCCACAAAAAGAGGAATCGCTCCTGTGTATGCAGACAAGTACAGAAAAAAGGGAATCCGAATGGGAGAGCTGTTCTTCGAAGATTCTCTTAAGGAAAGAGTTCAGGATGTTGTAAAATATGAGAACCTACTTATTGAAAAGGGATACGGCAAGGAAAAGATAGATTGGCAGGAAATGTACGACTGGCTTCTGAAATACGGAGAAAGACTAAAGCCATATATTGCAGATATCGGAGTTTTTCTTACAGAGGCAATCAGGGATAACCAAGACATTATGTTTGAAGCCCAGCTTGGAGCTTTGAGGGATATAGACTACGGAATCTACCCCTACACCACATCGTCATCAACAATAGCAGCCTATGCACCAATAGGCTCTGGAATACCAGGGGAGAAGATGGACAGAACGGTAGGAGTGGTAAAAGCATATTCATCCTGCGTAGGAGAAGGACCCTTTACAGCAGAGATGGAAGGTGAAGAAGCAGATAAGCTAAGGGAAGCAGGAGAAGAGTACGGAGCTGCAACAGGAAGACCAAGAAGAGTTGGAGCCTTTGATGTAGTAGCAACAAGGTACGGCTGTCTTGTACAGGGAGCAGATGAAATTGCACTGACAAAACTGGATGTACTTTCATACATGGAGAACATCCCTGTCTGTACGGCTTACAAAATCGACGGAGAAAAGATCAATGACTTCCCCGTAGGTCCAAAGCTGGACAGAGCAGAACCAGTTATTGAGTATATGTTTGGCTGGAAAGAGGACATTACTAAATGTAGGAAGCTGGAAGATTTGCCATCATCAGCTAGAGCATATATCTCCTACATTCAAAGAGCCCTGGAAACCAAAATCACCTACGTCTCCGT
Organism: Gudongella sp. DL1XJH-153; assembly: GCF_049310905.1. NCBI lineage: Bacteria > Bacillati > Bacillota > Tissierellia > Tissierellales > Tissierellaceae > Gudongella > Gudongella sp. DL1XJH-153. The sequence goes on along the minus strand of NZ_JBMEMN010000002.1, from coordinate 160,481 downwards.
TGGCCCAGGAAGAGACGAGTATATAAAGATAGATTAGAATATAATTGAAGATAATATCAAATGGCACTTTCTTAAAGCGAATAAGGAAGTGCCTTTTATTTGTCATCCTGAGTGGAAACGAAGGATCTTGACCCCAAAAGCCTCGTCTATTACATCTATAAATCAAAAGAACCAAGTAAAATGCCCTCCATGGTGGAGGGCATCAAATTAGATTACATGGCAGGCAGTGTGATGCTCTTTCTTACAGAGCTGTCAAACATACGGGTAAGTATGGCTGCAACTTCACTGCGTTTTATGTTGGATTCTGGGTTGAATGTACCTGCACTGTCAGAACCGGTCAGAATGCCTGCGCGGTAAAAGCCGTAGATTTCACCTGCATAGTTTCCACTCATGGGAACATCTGGTATTGCTCCGTCCCCAACGCTTTTTATGTCTCCATATTCAGTGGAAGGCAGAGCACTGTAGAAGATATGGACAAATTCCTCGCGAGAAACCTTGGCATTGTAGTCGGGATATTCCCCGTCGATGATATTGTATGCCAATGCGTAATTCACGTAGGAACTGTACCAATTTGGACTGCCATTTGTCAGTGTAACTACTCCATCATAATACAGTTGGTGCATGGATGCTGCAAGCTTGATAGCTTCTGCAACAGTCATGTTATCGTCTGGATAATATAGGGTAGGGGTCTTGCCATCGATTAAACCATTTTTGTGGGCGATTTCCACATCATTACGATACCATGAGCTGTCAGCTACATCAGTGAAAGGAAACATATATGGAATTTCCTCAGTTTCCTCTTCTTCATCTGGAACAGGATCTTCCTCTTCTTCATCTGGAACTGGATCTTCTTCTTCCTCCTCTGGAGCAGGATCTTCCACTTCCTCTTCTGGAACAGGATCTTCCTCAACTCCGTTAACTGTCAACACTGCTACACGGCTGGTTGCTGAAATGCTTAAAGGCGATGATACGATACAGTAAACTCCATATTCGCCTGAAACCGCATCTGCTTCCGCTGTGATCCTAAGCAGATTCTTGTTGGCAAATTCAAAGGAACAGCCTTGCATTTCATCACCTTCCGAAATGGAGTAGACAACATCTTCAACAATGAAATACCATTCATATTCTAAGTTCTCAGTGACTTCACTACTGGCATCAAGACTTGTTGAAAAGCCAACCGTTTCGCCTATTTCCAAAGTCCTATCTACTGGAAATTGGTCACTTAGGATAATGCGCTGCAGCGTCAAATCGGGAATATCAGGTACCTCGGGAATAATAGGATCAAAAGTAATACCTGGATCAAGTTCTATTGCAGTAACAGGAACTACTGCAAAAATCATTGAAATAGAAAGCACTATTGCTAACAAAGCTCTTTTCATTCTAATTACCTCCTTGTTTGAATTTTCCTAAGCTAGTAGATTCATTCAGACCTTCATATTGACCACCCTTAAAAGTAAAAAAACATATACCTTCAATAATACTATACCCATTCACAAGGTTGCTACAACAACTCGCTAAAGCATAATTGCACTCTTTATTGCCAAGCTGAGCCTCGCGAATCAACTTGACCCTCGTAGCACTATATACGTCATCTTGAGCGAAGTCGAAAGATCTCTCTTTTGTCTTCCTGAGGCTTGCCGAAGGATCTTATCTTTTCAATTGTTCATTGTTCACTGTTAGCTGTACATTGTCTTCTTAAAACTCCCACAAACCCCACTAAAACAAACACCTCCAACCCCTTTGACAAAAACACTGAAATACTTTCTGAAATCCATTGATATCTCACTGGAAACATGTTACAATTAAATCGTTCAGTAAACGAATGATTTTGAGAGGTGAGAAAAATAGACACTATAAAAGATAACGGCTTTTTCCTACCAACACTGAAGTATAAGGAATTAATGATCCTTGAATACATGGACAATAATCCAGACACAACACAGAAGGAGCTAGGAAAAGCTATAGGAGCAGCAACATCAATGATAAATGCATATATAGATGAATACGAGATGAATGGATATGTAAGAAGAGAGTACATAACATCCAAAAAGGTGAAGTATCACGTAACTCCAAAGGGACAGAAAAGAAAGAACTACCTTAATGTAACCTACATCCAGGAACTGATGGATCTGCACAAGCTTGCAAAAGCAGGAGTAGAAGAATTCTTAAAGAGAGTTTCACAGAAAGGATTCCACTCAATTCTCCTTTACGGAGCTGGAGAAGTAGCAGAAATAATCCTAAATGTAGTAAACAATACTGAGGACATAGATATGAAAGTACAGGCAATAGTAGATGATGACCTTGAAAAAAGAGGCACAGAGCTTCTAGGTTATCCGGTTATCTCCAAAGTAGACATCAAGAAGTATGAGCACGACGGAGTAATGGTATCAAGCTACACTTTTGAAAACATAATCAGGAGCCATCTGCTGCAGATGGGTTATGAAGATGAGAAGATAATCCAGTTCTTTGGTGAGTGGGAGTAGGAATATAAGTCTTATACATTAGAGGGACCATAGGTGAAAGATAATAAGGAAGTGGATAACCAATTCAAAAAAGGTTTCACATTAATAGAGTTGATAGTGATAATATCAATTCTTGGTATTTTATTGTCTTTGGCTATGGTAAGCTATGGTGGAATAAGAGATAAAGCGGCATCAACGGTTTGTAAGTATAATTTAAGAGTTTTGAATCAAGAATATGAAGCTTACCTTGAAGAAAATGAGCTAGATAATACCATGTTTTCTCAAGAAACATATTATAGGAGTGAGTATAAACTTTCTGACAGAATTGTATGTCCAATCGAAGGGGATATAAGTTATCTTAATGGCAAATTTAGATGTGAGATTCATATAGATACAAAAAAGGAAGACTCAGAGGATGATTCTGGAGGAGAAATACCCTATCTGTGATATAATTGGATGGATAGACCGACGTGAGTATGATGAAAGGATAAATAGGCTGTAAGGCAGTGATAGCAAGGGTTTCGGCATAACAGCTAAATGTACTAATGTTACAGAAGCATTACACGTAGTCCCATTCAATCAAAACACAGAATTATGCAAGATATAGTACTGAAAATCAATAACAACACTGCATATAAAGAAGAAAATAAGGTGTTCTATACACCACCAATATACATTTACATAGAGCAGGAGGAACTAACATGATTTACTTAAAAATCAAAAGATTAATAGATATCATACTTTCAGGCATAGGACTTATCATTTTATCTCCTGTTTTTTTAGTACTCATTATAGCAATTAAGGTTGACTCCCCTGGACCTGTTCTCTTTAAACAGAAGAGAGTCGGGATCCATAAGAGTCATTTTCATATATTGAAGTTTAGAACCATGCTAATCGATACACCGAAGGACACACCAACACATCTGTTAGAGAATCCGGATCAGTGGATAACTAAGGTAGGTAAGTTCTTACGGAGAACATCTCTTGATGAGCTTCCACAAATCATCAATATCTTTAAGGGTGAGATGAGTATCATTGGTCCTAGGCCTGCTCTTTGGAATCAGTATGATCTGATTGAAGAAAGAGACAAGTACGGTGCTAATGACGTGCCAGTTGGGCTTACAGGCTGGGCTCAGATAAATGGTAGAGATGAATTGCCTATAGAAGAAAAGTCTAGGTTGGATGGCAAGTATGTAAGGAAGAGAAGTCTTTGGTTTGATCTTATATGTTTCATAGGAACCTTTACAGCTGTTCTAAAGAGCAAAGGCGTTATTGAAGGTGGAACTGGGGTTATTGCAAAGATGACTAAAGATAAAGAAGAAAGTAAAGGTTCGAGTCATTCCAACTTATAAGAGGTGAAACGATGAAGCGAGTTCTAATTACCGGAAAAAACAGTTACATAGGTACATCTCTTGAGAATTGGCTCATGAGAGAACCTGATAAATATAAAGTAGATACGGTTGATATGAAAGATGGGTCGTGGAAAGAGAAGGATTTCAGTTCATATGATGTCGTGTTTCATGTGGCTGGGATTGCTCATGTATCATCTGATCCTAAGATGGAAGACATCTACTATAAAGTGAATAGAGATTTAACTATTGAAACTGCTGAGAAGGCCAAGGCAGAAGGTGTAAAGCAGTTCATTTTTATGAGCAGCATTATTGTCTACGGCGATAGCAGCAGTAGTAAGCGGGTTATTGATAGAAATACAGTTCCGACACCTAGTAACTTCTATGGAAACAGTAAGCTGCAGGCGGAGGAAGGCATAAAGGATTTAGAAGCAGATGATTTTAAGATAGTTGTACTTAGACCACCTATGATTTATGGGAAAGGATCGAAAGGAAACTATCCAAGACTTGCAAACATGGCCAAGAAGGTACCTGTTTTCCCCGATATCAATAATGAGCGCAGCATGCTTCATATAGATAACCTTTGTGAATTTATAAAGGTCATGATTGATCATGAAGAGACGGGGCTTTACTTTCCACAGAATAAAGAGTATGTGAAGACGAGTGAACTAGTTAGATTGATTGGTGAAGTTTATGGAAAGAAGATATGGATGATCAGTTGGATGAATTGGCTGATTGGATTGATGTTTGGAATAGGGATAGTGAATAAGGTATTCGGCAATTTGGTTTATGAGAAGTCCATGAGTGACTACGATAAGGCGAATTACCGAATAAGAACATTCAAAGAATCTATTGAGTTGACGGAGAAATAATTAGGAAGGGTGGATACGAGCTTGAAAAAACATATATTAGTAATCGCGCAATATTTCTACCCTGAGCAGTTTCGTATCAATGACATTTGTACAGAATGGGTGAAAAGAGGATACAAAGTAACTGTAGTTACAGGCATTCCAAACTACCCTCAAGGCAAATATTATGATGGATATGGGCTATTCAAGAAAAGAAAAGAAACCTATAACGGAATGAATATCATACGAATTCCTTTAGTTCCGAGGGGAAATAATTCAATCATGCTTGCTCTTAATTATTTGTCGTTCGTAGTATCGGGTTTCTTCTGGAAGATGCTTACTAACATTAAAGCTGATCATGTATTTATATTTGAAGTATCGCCAATGACACAGGCACTTCCTGGAGTTTGGTATGCAAAGAAGAGGAAGATTCCCTGTTACTTATATGTTCAAGACCTATGGCCAGAAAATGTTGAGATAATAACGGGAATCAAAAATAAAAGGATTATTGGTGCCATTGGTAAAATGGTTGACTACATATATAGGGGCTGTACTAGGATATTTACCACGTCAGAGAGCTTTGTTAAGTCTATTCATGATCGGGGAGTTCCACTAGATAAAATCGAGTACTGGCCGCAATATGCTGAAGATTTTTATATTCCGATTGAGGAAATGAGTATCCCAGAGATACCAAAAGATGATGCGTTCAATATCATTTTTGCAGGGAATATTGGAGCAGCCCAAGGGTTAGATATTCTGCCAAAAGCAGCAGAAATCATAAAGACTAAATCTGAAAAACAGATAAGATTTAATATCGTTGGAGATGGCAGATATAAGAATGAGTTTGTAAACATAGTCAATGCTAAGGGATTGGATGATATGTTTAATTTCATCCCTAAGCAACCGGCAACTAGAATACCAGAGTTCATGGCTGCAAGTGATGCTGCTTTTCTTAGTTTGACGGATAGCCCGTTATTTGCAATGACTATACCTGCTAAGCTTCAATCCTATATGGCTTGTGGAATTCCAAACATTGCATCTGCAGCTGGTGAAACTGCAAAGATTATAAATGAGTCTAATTCAGGTTTATGTGTCAAACCAGGGAATGCAGAAGAACTAGCTGATAATATTATTAATCTAGCTAAAAAATCAAAAGAAGAACTTATTCAATTAGGCGATAATGCTCGGAAGTATTATGATAGTCATTTTAATAAAAACATTCTGCTAGATAAGATGGACATATATTTTAACAAACAGTATGGATTGGAGGAAAAGTTAAATGTTTAAAGGAAAGACTTTACTAATCACAGGTGGAACAGGATCTTTTGGAAATGCAGTAATGAAAAGATTCTTAAATACAGATATTAAAGAAATTCGAATTTTCTCTCGTGATGAGAAGAAACAAGATGATATGAGAAAGTTATACAAAAACGATAAATTAAAATTTTATATAGGCGATGTTAGAGACCTTTCAAGCGTTAAAAATGCAATGCATGGAGTTGACTATATTTTTCATGCAGCTGCCCTCAAACAGGTACCTTCATGCGAGTTCTTTCCGCTTGAAGCAGTTAAAACCAATATATTAGGAACAGATAATGTACTTACAGGCGCAATCGAGATGGGCGTTAAGAAGGTTATTTGTCTTTCTACAGATAAGGCAGCATATCCAATCAACGCAATGGGAATTTCAAAAGCAATGATGGAGAAGGTGTTTGTAGCTAAAGCAAAGACTGTTGATTCTGATAGAACACTTATTTGTGGTACAAGATATGGTAATGTTATGGCTTCAAGAGGTTCAGTAATTCCACTATTTATAGATCAGATTAAGAATGGACAACCACTTACTGTAACAGATCCGAATATGACAAGGTTTCTAATGAGTCTTGAAGAGGCTGTTGAGCTCGTTGTATTTGCATTCCAGAATGCTGAAGCCGGCGATATCATGGTTCAGAAATCCCCAGCATCAACCATCGGAGACTTAGCGCAAGCGGTTAAAGAACTCTTTAATGTAGACAATGAAATTAAAGTCATCGGAACTCGTCATGGGGAGAAGTTGTATGAAACACTTCTTACAAAAGAAGAACATGTTGTTGCTAAAGACATGGGTGGATTCTATAGAGTACCTGCTGATAAGAGAGATCTAAACTATGACAAGTATTTTGTTGAAGGTGATCAAAAGCTTTCATCAGAAGATGAGTATAACTCTCATAATACAGAAAGGCTTAACATAGAGCAGATTAAAGAAAAGCTACTGCAGCTTGATTATGTAAGAGAACAATTGGAAAGTTGGGATAGATAATGAAGATTTTAGTCACTGGGGCAAAGGGCTTCATAGGTAAAAATTTAATAGCAGAGCTTAGAAATAGAAAATACACTGAAATTTTCGAATATGATCGGGATACAGATCCTTCTCTACTTGATGAGTATTGTAAAGAAGCCAGTTTTGTATTTCATCTTGCGGGGGTAAACCGACCTAAAGAGCAATCTGAATTTATGGAAGGTAACTTTGGCTTTACTTCTGATCTGTTAGATTCTCTTAAGAAGAATAATAACACCTGCCCGGTGATGATTTCATCGTCTATTCAAGCTGAGCTAGATAATCCTTATGGTGAAAGTAAGAAGGCGGGAGAAGATCTCTTATTTGCTTATGGTAAAGAAACCGGATCTAAAGTACTTGTTTACAGGTTTCCTAATGTTTTTGGAAAGTGGTGCAGACCAAACTATAACAGTGCAGTGGCGACGTTCTGTCATAATGTTGCCCATGATATGCCCATTCAGATCAATGACCCCAGTGTGGTAATGAATCTTGTTTATATAGATGATGTGGTTAGTGAATTGATTAATGCGCTAGAAGGAAAAGAAAACAAAATAGGCTCATTTTGTGAAGTTCCTGTAGTACATACAATAACACTTGGTGAAATAGTAGAACTAATTTATTCATTTAAGAAAAGTAGAGAAGATAGATCAGTGCCAAATATGGCTGATGCATTTACAAAGAAGCTTTACAGTACATATTTAAGCTATTTGCCTGAAGACAAGTTTAGTTATGACTTAAAGATGAATGTGGATCAGAGAGGATCTTTTACAGAGTTTATTAAAACACCTGATCGAGGCCAAGTTTCAGTAAATATATCAAAACCTGGAATCACAAAAGGTAATCACTGGCATCACACGAAGAATGAGAAGTTTCTAGTTGTAAGTGGCAAGGGTGTTATCCGGTTTAGAAAAATAGATTCAGAAAAAGTGCTAGAGTATTTCGTAAGTGGTGAGAAAATGGAAGTAGTAGATATACCAACGGGATATACACACAACATTGATAATCTTGGCGATACAGATATGGTAACAATTATGTGGGCCAATGAGTCATTTGACCCTGAAAAACCTGATACTTATTATTTGGAGGTATAACTGATGAAGAGATTAAAAGTAATGACAGTCGTTGGGACTAGACCAGAAATAATCAGACTGTCAGCTGTTATTAATAAATTAGAAGAATCTGAAGCAATTGAACACATTCTTGTTCATACAGGACAGAACTATGACTATGAATTGAATGAAGTGTTTTTCAATGACTTCAACTTAAAGAAACCGGATTATTTCTTGAATGCTGCAACGGGAACTGCAGTAGAAACGATAGGAAATATTCTCGTGAAGATTGATCCAATCCTTGAAGAGGTTAAGCCCGATGCATTTCTAGTACTTGGAGATACGAATAGTTGCCTTTGTGCGATTGCTGCAAAGAGAAGACACATTCCAATTTTCCACATGGAAGCTGGTAACAGGTGTTTCGATCAGAGAGTTCCAGAAGAGACGAACAGAAAGATTGTAGATCATACTGCAGATATTAATTTAACTTATAGTGATATTGCTAGAGAATATCTTTTAAAAGAAGGTCTTCCTGCAGACAGAGTAATTAAGACTGGCAGCCCAATGTTTGAAGTTCTTAATTCTAGAAAAGAAGACATTGAAAAATCAGATGTACTTGAAAGGTTGGGACTCGAAGCTGAGAAATATTTTGTAGTGTCTGCTCATAGAGAAGAAAACATCAGTTCTAATCAGAACTTTATGGATCTGGTAGATAGCTTAAATACAATAGCAGAAAAATATCTCATGCCATTAATTGTTAGCACACACCCAAGAACAAGAAAGATGATTGAAGCAAAAGGAATTGAGTTCAATCCATTGGTTAAAACTATGAAACCTCTTGGATTTAATGATTATGTGAAACTACAAAAGTATGCAAAAGCTGTTCTTAGTGATAGTGGAACAATTAGTGAAGAGTCATCAATTCTTGGGTTTAGGGCACTGAATATCAGACAAGCTCATGAGCGACCTGAGGCTATGGAAGAAGCATCAGTGATGCTGGTTGGTCTCAAGAGAGAGAGAATTCTTCAGGGGTTAGAAGTACTTGAGACACAAGAAAAGGATTCATTGAGGTTGGTTTCAGATTATAGCATGCCTAATGTGTCTGATAAGGTTGTAAGGATTATTTTATCATATACAGATTATATAAATAGGGTTGTTTGGGGGAAATAAGAATGAAAAAAAAAGTGCTTGTTCTAACTAGGTATTATTTACCGAGTATGAAAGGTGGAGGCCCAATACAATCAATAAAAAATCTAGTTGATAACTTATCAGACAAAATTGAGTTTTTTATTGTCGCAGGAGACAGGGATTTAGGAGACGAAGAACCATTTAAAAATATTAAAATTAAAGAATGGACGAAATTAAAGAAAGAAAATATATATTATATTAACCCCAGTGAGCTAAGTTTTAAAAAATTAGAATTGATTCTGGAGAGCAATAATTATGACGCTGTGTATATTAATAGCTTTTTTGATTACAGATTTGGAATACAGGCTGTCATATTAAAGAAAGTTAAAAATCATAAAATAAGAAATATTGTAATAGCACCAAGAGGTCAATTTTCACCAGGTGCAATGAATTTAAAACTTATTAAAAAGCAGGCCTTTATTCTGCTTTCTAAGGTTTTTAAACTATTTGATTCTATCACCTGGCATGCGACTTCATCTGAAGAAAAAGAGTATATCCATGATAAATTTGGATCTGATATAAAGGTTTTAACGGCTAATAATTTAACTCAGAATTATAGTGAGTTAATTTATAATAAAACAATAATAAAAGAAACGGGTGAGTTGAAAGTTCTATTTATTTCTAGAATTCATCCAAAAAAGAATTTAGCTCAAGCAATCAATTTTTTGAAAAAAGTTTCTGGAAATGTAGAGTTTAATATTTACGGTCCAATTGAAGATAAAATTTATTGGAATAAATGCAAAAAAAATATCGACTCACTTCCTAGTAATATAGCCGTTAAATATAATGGTTTGATTAGTCATGAAGAAGTTATGAGTGTATTTAATAATAACCACATATTTCTGTTTCCAACATTAGGTGAGAATTTTGGGCATGTTATATCTGAAGCGTTAATAGGTGGATGCCCTGTAATTACAAGTGATCAAACACCTTGGAGACATTTATCGGAAAGTGGTGTCGGTTGGGATTTAAATCTTTCAAATGAAAATGAATTTGTTGATGTTATTCAAAAATGCGTAGATTTAAACCAAAAAGAATATAGAATCTTTTCCGAAAAAGCCTTTGAATACGGACGCTCTAAATCAAACAGACAAGAAGACATTGCAAAATCTTATGAATTATTTAGTTAGTTTTTGAAATTAATACAAAAAGTACTATGAAACTAAAAAGGAAGAGTTCAATATGAATGGAAAAAAAGTCAAATATATTGCTTACTATAATGATGATAAAATCAATCCCAGAGAAAATAGGAATACTTTCTTAGCAATAAAAAACAAGGTCGATTATATATGTCGTGCCTTGAACAGAAATGGTTATGAAGTAGAAATTGTGTCTCCTTGTTGGTCAAATAATGATACCGGTTATTATAAAGGTAGAATTAGCCGCATAAACGAAGGAGTTTTATTGCGAAATTTTTTTACAATTGGATCAAAGGGAAAAACAATGAAAAAAATAAAGCAGATACTATCTTCAATATTTCTTTTAAAATACTTGTTATTTGGCATTAAGAAAGAGGATATCGTAATTGTTTATCATTCGATTTCGCTGATATGGCCGATTACTATTGCAAAGTATATAAAAAAATTCGATATTATTCTTGAAGTTGAGGAAATTTATTCGGATGTTTGGAAGGGGTCAGCAAATTATGAACAAGAGGTTAAATATATTAAGAAATTTGAAAAGTACCTTTTCGCATCAGATAAGCTAAGCGTTTTATTTGCTGAGAAACCAAGTGTTGTTATCTATGGAGCTTATGAGGCTATTAATGTTGAAAAAAAAGAGAATAATTTTAATGACGAAATTAATTTAGTGTATGCCGGTTCAATTGATAGAGTTAAAGGCGGAGCATTTAACGCAATAAAAAGCATGAGATATCTACCGAATAGATATCATTTAAATATATTAGGTTTCGGTGAGAAAACACACATTGATGAAATGATAGATTTAATCGAAAAGCTTAATTTAGAGATGAATCGGGAATGCTGTTCATTTCACGGAATATTAGTTGGTGATGAATACAAGAAATTTATGTTGAATTGTGACATCGGATTAAATCCTCAAGTTCAAGGTGAATATATGAATTCAGCATTTCCATCTAAAGTTTTGTCATACTTATCACATCATTTAAATGTTGTTAGTACAGCTATTGAGAGTATTACAATATCTAAAGTTGCAAACCAAATAAATTTCTCTGCTGATGATACTCCCAGTTCTATAGCAAAAGCGGTTATGACTGTAGAGTTAGATAAAGCACATAGTCAATTATCTGTAATCGAGACTTTGGATTATGAGTTTGTGAAAGATTTGAATTCACTACTAAAATCTTCTAATTTAGAAGCAAGTAATTATTAAAAAATACTTAGATTAAGGAGAATAATATGAGTGAAACGCCTTCTGTCTCCCAACCAACAATAGTAGTTATTGCATACAATCGTCCCAAATCATTAGAATTACTCCTAAAGTCATTAAGTTGTTGTGATTATGATGATAAAAATACACGGATAGTTATAAGTATTGATGGAGGAACCAATCAACTTAATAATGAGGTGAAAAAGGTTGCTGATGATTATAAATGGATTCATGGAGAAAAAATTGTTTTAAAACATGAGAAAAATCTTGGCCTTAGAGCACATATTTTAAAAGCTGGAGATTTAGTTAATAAATATGGAAGTATTATAATGCTTGAGGATGATTTATACGTATCAAAATATTTTTACCATTACTCAAAACATGCAATTCAGCATTATTCACTCGATGAAAGAGTTGCAGGGGTATCTTTATATGCTCAACAGTATAATGAAACTGCTGGGAAAATATTTCAACCACTTATAAGTGGTAAAGATACTTATTTCATGCAGCTGGCATCATCTTGGGGACAAATTTGGACAAAACAACAATGGTCGTCATTCATTGAGTGGTATGAACAAAACAAAGATATATCTTTTTCTGAATGTAATACTCCCCCTAATTTATCATCATGGCCAGCATCTTCTTGGAAAAAATATTTTATAAGATACCTAATAGAATCTGATAAGTTTTTCGTATATCCATACGTCTCATTAACGACAAATATGAGGGAAAAAGGTGTACATGCAAAATCCCAAGATAATCTACTTCAAGTCCCTTTACTGAAATTCAACAAAAAGAATTATGATTTCGATGATTTTAAAGAATCATCCGTTGTATATGATGCATTCCATGAGAACATTCGATTAAGGGATTATTTGAAGAAAAGCTTAAGTGATGAAGTAACGATTGATATTTATGGTACTAAAGAAAACAGCAATACAAGATATGTGCTAACAACTAGGATAATGAACAAAAAGATTATAAAAGGATACTCATTAAAAATGTTTCCTCAAGAAGAGAACGTATTGTGTGATCTATACGGAAAAGATATTTTTCTATATGATACATTTATCAATGAAAAATTTGATATAGATAGCAAAATAAATATTCGTTTTAGAAATTTAGAATTTTACTTTTTAAGGATTCCGCTAGGGAAAAAAAGATCGTTAACATACTTAATATTATCATTAGTTAAAAAAATGTGGAATTAGTATTTCAGCCAGGTATGTAATGTTACATTACAGATATTACCGAGATAGGACGGGTGTATCATGCAGGTTTTATCAAACACTTCAAAAACAATAAATGTTAGTAAAAACGAAAGAGCATCGATAGACATTGTGAAAATAGTCGCTTATATTGTTTTGTTCGACATATTATTTATGCCGTATTTTCCTTATTTCATTATGCCGATGAGTCTACCTTTAGTGGCTTTAATGTTACTACGTTATGGAAAGATAACTAATAATATTTATTTGAAACTCTTTTCAATAATTGCGGTCACTATATTCATTAGTGTTTTTACATCAATTGTTATTGGAAGATCAACAGAAATCATAGTTGAAAACATGAAAAGAGCATTTCAATTGCTTACAACATTTGCTTATTTCTTTTACTATCAAGAGACTCTAAAAAGAAGAGATATTAATATTAAGAAGATACTCATGTTATTTGTTATTTATCAGTTTGTATTATCCATATTATTTTTTATTGACCCTAATTATATTGTCGATCTAAAAAACATCTTATACAAATCTAGTTCGTACGCAGCCGAAAATGTTTTAATATATCTTAGATATAGTTACATGTTTGTTGATCCAAACACAGCGGCATATTTTTTCCTAATAGTAGTATTTTTTGTTTACTCGCGATACGAGATTTCTACCATAAATAATTTCGCAGTTATTATTGCAACAGTAGTATTACTATTTTCATTTCAGAGTAATGGGGCAATTCTTGCAACAATAGCTGGTGTGTTCCTTAACATTTTATTAGATAAAAAACTATTGAAAAATAAAACTTGGAAAAGTGTAATCAAATTACTATTTCTTGCATTTATTGCTATTGTATTTATAAATGCTGTATTTCCTGAATTGTGGTCAACAACTATTGACGTTATTGATAGATATATATATAGATATGAACGTACAGTCACTTCTGGAAACCCAAGAGTTGGTATATACATGAGAGCAATTAGTAACTTATTTCCATTCTTATTCGGACAAGGTTATACATTATTTGTTCAAGGTGAATTCTTCAAACCACATAGTGATCATTTAAGATTAATTTATAGTTATGGGCTAGTTGCATATTTCAGTACAGTATTTTTCCTTTTTAAAAACATATTTAAAAAGAAGTATTTATTTATTATACCTGCTATCACTGCTTTTACAATTAATACGTTGGTTGATGAGCAAAAATTATTTGCCTTATTTTTAATTCTTTTAGCATTTGCGATTAATAATGAGAAATCTTTACATGAATATATAGGTAATAGAAAAATAGAGCGGAGGGACTAGTATGAGGTACGTACTGATTGTCGGAGGAAAAATGAATAATAAAGGTGCTGAAGCTATGACCTTTACAATGATTGATCATATCAAAAAAATATGCCGGAAAAAGAGGTAGTATAACTGTCAAGTATTAATTAATCAAATGATAGTAGAAGCAAATGTAATTTTAAGATTATGCCCTGGCTTGATAGACTCAAGATTAATTTTGCTGGGACTATTCTTTCTACCATAAACAAATCAATAAAATATAAGAAATATAAATTGTTTAATAATGAAGTTAATTCACTGAAAAAAATACTGGAAGATTCGGATTATATAATCGATGTTAGTGGTTATGCATTATCATCTCAACGAGGTATAAGACGTTCATTTGACTATCTAATTAATATACTTATAGCTAAAAAACATGGTATAAAAATGTATTTAATGCCACAATCATTTGGCCCATTTTATTACGGGAAGGGATATAAGTTAACCATGAAAAGAAAAGTCGTTTAAGTAATATGAAAATTGAACAAGTACAAAGAGATAACTTGTTGGAAAGAATTTTTCAGTAATGCCAAAACTATTTGATTAAGAAGCAACAAACTAATATTTTAAAAGTATATTTGTTTAGCATGTAAATGCTACCAGAAGGAGAGGTTACTTGTGAAAATTACAATAGCTGGAACTGGCTACGTTGGTCTGTCAAATGCCATACTTTTAGCACAACATAATGAGGTTATTGCACTAGACATCATCCAAGAGAAGGTTGATATGATTAACAATAAAAAATCACCAATCATTGACACTGAAATTGAAGAATACTTAGCCACTAAAGAATTGAATCTAAAAGCTACTACAGATAATTATGTTGCATTTAAAGATGCAGACTATGTCATTATTTCAACACCAACAAACTACGATTCAGATAAGAATTATTTCAATACCAGAACTGTTGAAGCTGTAATTGCAAATGTATTATCCATAAATCCAGAAGCTGTAATGGTTATAAAATCTACAGTTCCGGTTGGATACACTAAATCTATCCAAGAGAAGTTTGATACTGAAAATGTAATCTTTTCACCTGAATTCTTAAGAGAAGGAAAAGCGCTTTATGATAATCTTTACCCATCAAGAATTGTTGTGGGAGAGCGGTCTGAGAGAGCTAAAGTATTCGCTGAACTTCTAGCACAAGGAGCAATTAAAAATGATATTCCGATTTTATATACCCATTCGACTGAAGCAGAAGCAATTAAACTCTTTGCAAACACTTACCTTGCGCTGCGTGTGGCGTATTTCAACGAGCTTGATTCCTATGCGGAAGTAAGAGGACTGGATACTAAGCAAATTATCGAAGGAGTTGGCTTAGATCCCCGTATTGGCAGCCACTACAACAATCCTTCCTTTGGTTATGGTGGATACTGCTTGCCTAAGGATACAAAGCAGCTTTTGGCTAATTATCAGGACGTGCCAAATAACATTATCGGGGCAATTGTTGATGCTAACCGGACGAGAAAAGATCATATTGCTGATATGATTCTTAAAAGACAGCCAAAGATTGTGGGTATTTATAGACTTACAATGAAGATGGATTCTGATAACTTCCGTCAGTCCGCAATCCAGGGTGTTATGAAGCGTATCAAAGCTAAAGGTATCGAGGTAGTAGTATTTGAACCAGCACTTCTTGAAGATGAGTTCTATCATTCAAGAGTGATCAAAGACTTTGATGAGTTTAAACAAATTTCTGATGTGATTGTTGCTAACAGACTATCTGATGAGATTAAAGATGTCGTGGATAAGGTCTACACAAGAGATTTATTTAGTAG
The DNA here is from genome assembly GCF_049310905.1 of Gudongella sp. DL1XJH-153. Lineage (NCBI taxonomy): Bacteria > Bacillati > Bacillota > Tissierellia > Tissierellales > Tissierellaceae > Gudongella > Gudongella sp. DL1XJH-153. The sequence goes on along the minus strand of NZ_JBMEMN010000002.1, from coordinate 144,598 downwards.
AGATTAATAAAAGGGAAATGATGAAAAATGGGAGTAGATAGTCAATCAATATCAATCAGAAAAGCGACAATAATTAATTTCTTGGGAAAGTATACAAATATATTTATACAACTTATATATGGTGCAATTTTAGCTAGAATATTGACACCAGAGGATTTTGGCATTGTGGCTGTAGTAACTGTTTTTACATCTTTTTTCACACTTGTTGCCAATATGGGTATAGGTCCTGCAATTATTCAGAATAAAAGCATTGATGAGAATGACACAGATAATATCTTTTCATTAACTTTATATATAGGGTTAGCAATGGGCACTTTATTTGCGTTTTTTTCCATACTTATTTCATATTTTTATAATAATCAAGTTTATATTCCGATTGGAGCTTTATTAGGAGTATCATTATTCTTTAACACAATAAATATTGTGCCAAATGCGTTGCTTCTTAAAGCACACAGGTTCAAATTAGTTAATTTAAGATTGGTGATAGTTTCCATTCTATCCGCTATACCTACCATAATCTTAGCGCTTATAGGGTTTAAATATTATTCAATAGTTTTCCATTCAATACTAGTCGCATTTATTACTTTCTTATGGAATTTGTATACGGTAAAACCTAAGTTTAATATAAAGATTAACAAACAGAGCATCCAGAAAATAAAAGAATTTTCATCATATCAGATGGCTTTTAGTATAATAAATTATTTCTCTAGGAATATGGATAATCTGTTAATTGGTAAATTTATGGGGAATTCTGCATTAGGGTTTTATGATAAATCTTATAAACTTATGCTTTACCCCGTTCAAAATTTGACACACGTTATCACCCCAGTATTACATCCAATTTTATCCGCACATCAAGAAGACAAGAATTATATATATATACAGTATATGAAAGTTATCAAGATTCTTTCGTTACTCGGAGTGTTTGCTTCAGCGTATTCTTTTTTTGCTGCAGAAGAAATAGTTATATTATTATTTGGTAATCAGTGGTATGATTCTATACTAAGTTTTAGATTTTTGGCATTATCGATATGGGCACAGATGATAACGTCTAGTACAGGTTCAATTTTTCAAAGTATTGGGAATACTAAGTTGTTATTTAATGCAGGTGTTGTTTCAGCTTTTTTAATAGTTGGCTCGATCGTAATCGGGATTGGATTTGGTAGTATTAATGCAGTTGCTGTATGCGTCACACTAGCATACAACTTAAATATTGTTATCTCATTCTATTTGTTGATAAACAAAGGGTTAAAAAAATCAACTACTGTTTTTTTTAAGAGTTTATTACCTGATTTGATAATTTTTATAGTAACATTTGTGGGATTATATTTTATTTCTATGATTACTATAAATAATCTATTACTATCAGCACTAATCAAATTAATATTTGGTGGGGTAGTTTTTATTCTAGCTATGGTAGTTACTAGGCAAACTAGACATATTACAAAAATTTTTATAAAAGCTCCTAGAAAAAATGATTATAAATAATACTAGAAAAATCGTATTGGTGGAGTAGAGGTGAGTTAATTTTGATGAAGAACATATATATAATCGGAGAAGTCAAAGGAAGTTATAGGACTCAGAATTTAATCAAAATATTATTAGATAGTAATCATAAAATTTATTATTGTAGTATAGTGTCTCTGAAATATGCAGGAAGCATGAAATTTACACATAGAACTAGAAGGAAAATTATAAAAATATTACAAAAAATCATCGCTTTTCCAACTAAAATACTATTCCTATCTATGGCAGACATAGTGATTTTGCCCGCCATGAATAATAATAGACAGTTTGAGTTTAACATAGCTAAATTATTTAGAAAGCAAATAATTACTGATTTTTATATATCTGAGTACGACACAAAAGTGAATGATAGGGGACTATTTGAAGAAGGAAGTAAAAAAGCTATTAAACTCAAGAAATTTGATAGGAATATCACTATGAATTCGAGTATAGTTCTCTATTTGAATTCTACGGAAGCAAAAAGATACTCAAAGTTGGCTGAAGTGGATCTATCTAGAATAAAACACCAAGTAGTCCCATTATGTGTAGATGAAAAAAGAGGGGTGGAGTTGCCTTTTTTTACGGGGAAGAATGATTACATTTCAATATGTTGGTGGGGTACATATATTCCTCTACATGGCATAGAGAAAATCATTGAAGCTGGAAAGATCTTAAATGATAAAAATATAAAGTTTAGAATTTATTTATTCGGTAATTCACATGAGAAATCTGTTGTGTACTCTAAGGTGGTTGAAGAGCTATCCTTACAAGATGTAATTTCTATCGAAAATGATTATACTTTTAAAAATGGAAAATTAGAAGAATTTCTAGTTCATAATTGTGACATCGTACTAGGAAATTTTGGTGACAGTGATAAAGCAAAAAATGTGCTAGTTAATAAACTAATTGATGGAGTTGCCATGAAAGCACCTGTATTAACGGGAGAATCTATTGCACCAAAAGAATTTTTTGATGGGGAGAATGATATTTTCTATTCAAAGAATATTCCTGAATCAATAGCTCAATCCATTGAGTACATATCAAATTTAGATTTAGATGTGATTCAGAGCAGGATAAACAATGCGTATGAAGTGTACCTGAGTAATTTTTCTGAAGATAGTTTCAAGGAGAAAATGGTTAATATAATTAATTCTTTGTAAAGGATAACACTTTTGTAGTGCAGTTTTTAAATGAGAAAAAATTTAAAACCAATAAATTTGGAGGTAAACAAAATGAACAAAGATACTTTAAGAAAAGAAATACTTACGAAGGTAAAAGAATACTATGATGTTGCTTTTAAGGATGATGCGTATTCAGAAGGTGATCGAATTCCATTTGCAAGAAGAGTGTTTGATGAAAATGAACTTATAAATCTTGTGGATTCTTCATTAGATTTTTGGCTAACAGCTGGACGATATGCCAACGATTTTGAGTATGAGTTTGCTCAGTTTATGGATCTGGAGCATTGTTTACTTGTGAACTCAGGATCTTCAGCTAATTTAGTGGCATTTACAACGCTGACATCACCTAAATTGGGGGATAAGAGATTAAAAAAAGGCGATGAAGTCATCACGGTTGCAGCAGGATTTCCAACAACAATCAATCCAATTATTCAAAATGGTTTAATCCCAGTGTTTGTTGATGTGGAAATTGGAACTTACAATATAAAAGTTAATGATTTGGAAAATGCATTATCGGATAAAACAAGAGCGATAATGATAGCACATACATTAGGAAATCCTTTTGATTTAGATGCAATTATGGAGTTTGCTAATAAGCACGATTTATTTGTTGTAGAAGATTGCTGTGATGCTGTTGGATCAACTTACAATGGTAAAAAAGTAGGAACTTTTGGTCATCTTGCTACAGTAAGCTTTTATCCTGCACATCATATGACCATGGGTGAAGGTGGAGCAGTACTGACAAACGATGATGAGTTGATGAGGATAGCAACATCTTTTAGAGATTGGGGCCGCGATTGTTATTGTGGACCGGGTGCCGACAACACATGTGGAAGACGCTTTAGTATGCAGTATGGAAAGCTACCAGTCGGATATGATCATAAATATGTGTATAGCCATATTGGATACAATTTGAAAGTTACAGATATGCAAGCTGCGGTTGGAATGGCTCAGTTAGAAAAATTACCAAGTTTTATTGAGAAGAGAAAAGAAAATTTTTCTAAGATTAAGAATGAACTTTTGAAATATGAAGAGCTTTTGATTATGCCTGAAGCGACGAAGAATTCTGATCCTTCTTGGTTTGGATTTCCAATCACAGTTAAAGAAAATGAGAAGTTCTCTAGAAACGACTTAACAATGTATTTAGAAAAGAACATGATAATGACCAGACTTCTTTTTGCTGGTAATGTTACTAAACAACCAGCATATCTAGATATTGAATGTAGAATTATCGGAGACCTGAAAAATACTGATTACATCATGAATAATACTTTCTTTATAGGCGTTTATCCAGGCATAAATGATGAGCAGGTTAAGTATATTGCCAAAATATTTGAAAACTTCTTCAAGGAGCTCGACCAATGAATCATGTAACGCAAGCAAAAGTTGTACAAATTGTTGAGCACAGCAAAGATATCAGAGAATATGTTCTAGAATTAGAAAAAGAACGCAAGTACAATCCAGGTTCCTTTGTTCAGCTCACTTTAGATTTGGTCACTGCTTCTGACATTTGGCCTGATTCAAGAACTTTCAGTATAGCTTCTTATGAAAAAGGTGTCATGAAGTTCATTATTAAGAATGTAGGGTTCTATACTTCTAAGATATTCGATGAACTGGGTGTGGGTAATAAGTGCACCATTAAATATCCATTTGGTGATTTATTCAATAAGAACTCAGTGAATGAAAAGCACCTATTCATTGCAGGTGGTGTAGGAATCACACCTTATTTAAGTCTAGTCAAATACTACGAGTTGAACAATCTTTTAGATAATATTTCTCTTTTTTATAGCGCAAAATATTTCAATGACTTGCTCCATTATGGATCTCTAAAAGAAATGCTTGGAGAACGAATGGAAGTCTTTGTTACAAGAGAGAAATATAGCAACTGTCATAACAATCGTATCACTGTAGAAGACATTAATAGGATAGCTGATAAAGAAACCCATATTTATTTATGTGGTAGCAAATCATTTAACCAAAACTATAAGGAAATACTCATAAAAAACGGATACACAAAAATATATATGGACGAATGGGAGTGAAGAAAATGAAATTAGTAATTTTAGCAGGTGGTTATGGTAGTAGATTAGGTAATCTGACAAACTCGATACCAAAGCCGATGGTTCAAGTTGGTGGTAAGCCAATAATGTGGCATATTATGAAGACCTATGCCCATTACGGGATCAAAGAGTTTGTTATTTGCCTAGGTTATAAAGGCGATGTAATCAAGGATTATTTTCTGCATTATGATGCAAATAACAATGATTTTACTGTAAATCTGTCAGACAATAGTGTGGAATTTCATAATGGGCATGATGAGCTTGATTGGAAGGTTACATTAGTTGATACAGGTCTTAATACTCTTAAAGGAGGAAGACTGAAGCGAATTGAGAAATACCTTGATGATGATATCAACTTATTAACATATGGCGACGGTGTAGCGGATATTAACATCAACAATCTAATAGAGTTTCATAATAATACTAATAAAATTGTTACTATTTCTGGTGTACACCCCCCTGCTAGATTCGGTGAACTTGTTGCTGAAGGAGATATTCTAACATCTTTTGAAGAAAAAGCACAGGCTTCACAGGGAATGATTAATGGTGGATACATGGTTTTTAATAAAGAGTTATTGAATTATTTAACAGCAGATGAGAGTTGTGATTTAGAAGCGGGTATTTTAGAGCAATTGGCTTCTGAAGGTAAAATTGCTGTCTATAAGCATGATGGTTTATGGGCTTGTATGGATACAGAAAGAGATTTGAGTTACTTAGAAAGAATATGGAAAAATAATGAAGCTTTCTGGAAAGTGTGGTAGGAATGAAGGTATTCAATAATATTTATAAAGATAAAACGGTATTAGTCACCGGTCATACGGGTTTTAAAGGCTCTTGGCTCTCTATCTGGTTGCATGAGTTAGGCGCGAAGGTAATAGGTTATGCATTAGACCCCTACACAGAGAGAGATAATTTTGTATTATCAAAGATTGGCGAAAAGATAATTGACATCAGAGGAGATATTCGTGATAAGAGTAAACTAGAAGGAGTGTTCAGTAGCTATGAGCCTGAGTTTGTATTTCATCTTGCAGCACAGCCTTTAGTTAGACTATCCTATGAGAATCCTGTTGAGACCTATGAGATCAATGTGATGGGAACAATAAATGTTCTCGAAGCCATTCGAAAAACGAAGGCCGCTAAAGTAGGTATTATGATTACTACAGATAAGTGCTATGACAATAAAGAGCAGCTTTGGGGGTATAGAGAATCCGATTCAATGGGCGGTTATGATCCTTATTCATCATCAAAGGGCGCTGCTGAGATTGCAATTAACTCATGGCGACTCTCTTATTTCAATCCTCAAGAATATGAAAAACATGGCAAATCCATTGCGAGTGTGAGAGCTGGAAATGTAATTGGTGGTGGAGATTGGGCTAAAGACAGAATCATTCCAGATTGTATAAAAGCAATAGAAGCCGGCAATCCAATTGAGATTAGAAGTCCTAAATCAGTTAGACCATGGGAACATGTTCTTGAGCCTTTAAGTGGTTATTTGATGTTAGGTGAAAAAATGTACAATAACCCTGTAGATTATGCTGAAGCATGGAATTTTGGTCCTGAACTAAGTTCAATAATACCTGTATGGAATATTGCACAATCTGTTATAAATAATTATGAAAGAGGAGAGTTAAAAGATGTCTCTGATCCTAACGCTGTTCACGAAGCAAAGCTTTTAGCACTTGATATTTCGAAAGCAAGATTTAAATTGGGCTGGGTGCCAACTCTAAATATAGATGAAACCATTAAGTATACCATTGATTGGTATAAAGACTACAACAATACAGAGGTTTATGAATTATGTAAGCAACAAATTACTGATTTCTCCGTTAAAGGGGGATATGAATGAAATTAATTAAAACCGAACTTGAAGGTGTTTTTATAATAGAAAATTTTTATGCTTCTGATGAAAGAGGAAGCTTTACTAAAACGTATCATAGCAATTTTTTTGAGAAAAATGCTCTTTGTACTGATTTTAAAGAAAGCTATTTTTCCATTTCAAAAAAGAATGTAATCCGTGGTATGCACTTTCAGTTGCCACCGCATGACCATGAGAAACTTGTATATGTGGCAAAAGGTGAAGTAACAGATGTAATTCTTGACCTGAGAAAGAGTTCTAATACCTTTGGGAAATCAATTTCAATAGTATTAAATGACAGGAACTACAGATCTGTTTATATTCCAAAGGGTTTAGCACATGGCTTTAGATCAATGGTAGACAATACTATAATGATTTATAATGTTTCAACTGTTTATAATAACGAAGCTGATTCTGGAGTGCGTTTTAATAGTTTTAACTTCAATTGGGAGTTATCAGAACCTATTGTCTCTGAACGTGATAAGTCGCTAGTAAGTTTTGAGGAATTTAGTAAAAGCAATCCTTTTTAGGAGGTGCAGAAGATGAAAAGAGCAATTGTAACCGGAGCTACAGGATTTGTTGGCTCCAATTTGTGTAAATATCTAATTGATAATAACTGGGAAGTCTCTATAATTGCGAGACCGTCATCAGATTACACCAATATTAATAGTGTACTTAATAAGGTTCAATTATTTGAGTATGATGGAAATGTTGAAAAATTAATCAGTTTCTTTAGAGAAAAAGAAGCTGACGTTGTGTTTCATTTAGCTTCTCTATTTATTGCTGAACATGAATCAAATCAGATTAATCAACTGATAGATAGCAACATAAAATTTGGTCTTCATATCCTTGAGGCCATGAAAGAATCAAGTACAAAACAACTCATTAATACAGGAACATCGTGGCAGCATTATCATACAAACGAATACAATCCAGTAGATTTGTATGCTGCAACCAAGCAGGCATATGAAAGTTTAATCAAATACTATACTGAAGCAGAAAATATTAGATGCATTACACTAAAGCTTTTTGATACTTATGGTGAGTCAGATACCAGACCAAAACTAATTAATCTCCTTCATAAGTTTGCGGATGAAAACAAGGAGCTTAATTTGTCTCCTGGAGAACAGGTTTTAGATTTAGTTCATGTAGATGACGTAGTTAAAGCGTTTGTGAAAGCTTATGAAATATTATCTAGCAATTGTGCCATCAATTTTGAGCAGTTTGGTGTTGCATCCGGTAGAAAAATTAGATTAAAGGATTTAATTGAGATATTTGAAAAAGTGACATCTAAAAAAATCAATGTTTGTTGGGGTGGTAGAGGTTATCGAAGAAGAGAAGTCATGGAGCTCTGGAGTGGATATAAATTGCTACCTGATTGGGAGTGTACTATTTCATTAGAAGAGGGATTGAAGAAATATTCTAGTCTCAATTGCAAAAAAGGTTTTGGGCATGATTAACCGCAGCACATACCAAAATGGAAGTTCAGCAAAAGCTACGCTTAATAATCTAGTGTTTTGAACTGTTGTGGCAACTGGTAAATGCTGAACTACCATGAACTTACCTGGCTGCTCGTGGTATTAGTGGCAGTAACTAAGTGATTTTGTTTAGTGGTGGTAAACTTGACTCCCCAAAACTCCCCAAAAAACTTTTCTGCCACATAAGTAAATTTTGGGAATCTTATATGAGGCTCTAATAAGGGTTACATCAACTAAAGCTTAGATTTGAGAGGTGCCGGGCACTGACAAGTGGACAAGTTGATTAGGGTGATGGAGAGATGAGCAACTATACAGAATAAACAGATAGGCAAATAGGCTGGTATCAAGATCGGTAGTGACGACTACATTCGAGATGGGGTCATTTTAGCTCAATCTGGTTGATATGCATGATTAGTTTGACATCTCAGACAGAACTGATTACTTTGAAACCTAGATCAGTTGTGATGGTAAACATTCCAGATAAGCAGTGATGGTAACTTTTCAGATCGGTAGTGATTCTGGTTGATCAGTTAGACACCATGATTAGCTGTGATGGAAACTTTTCAGATAAGCAGTGAAAGAGAACGGGCATTTTTAGACGCAGAGATGTCCGTTTTTTAAGAAGATGAGTTTACAGAAAATTGATGAAATGCTGATTTGAGGAGAGTGAAGTATGACGCCAGAAAGAGATTTCCATTATACACTAATAAAATATCTTGATATCAAAGGTAAGCAGGAACTCAGTAATATCATCAAGCGTTCTAGAATTGTATATGATATGACAAGCTCTGGCCGTTTTCTGGTGTTGTTAGTTATCAGCGAAAGATGAACATAAATATAAAAACGCCAATAGAATTTAAAACCTTATTGGAAAAAGAAATTGATCTCTTAAGGACTTTAAGTTTTGAAATATATGAAGATGACGATGAATATATGGCAACCGATGTTGTTATTACAGTGCTAGCGGCAAAGGTCACTACTATTGAGATAGAGGAAATTGAAAAAGAGATTGTGGAAGGTTCTGTTTACCAATCATTTATAACAGAAGTTTCTTCATTAGGTCTCGATGAAATTGAAAAATCTTATCTCTATGAAGCATGTGAGTGCGCAATCAGAAACAATAGACTTGCAGCCAGTACAATGCTAGGATGTGCGGCAGAATATTTGTTATCCCAACTCTGTGATTCATATCATGAGTATCTTAAAAATCATTCTAGTCAGAATGAACAAGAGGCTTTTGAGCGAAAAGTCATCAAGGCAAAGTCAGCTTATATAAGATTAGATGAGTTCGAGAAGCGTGTTAATAGCAATGCTTCATTATTTGAAAATCTTGGTTTTGAGAATCCAAAGCTAAATTTTAACTTTTTAGATGTTATTAGAAAAGTAAGAAACGAGTCAGGGCATCCAAGCGGTAATGTTGTTTCATCTGAAGAACTGCAGATGACAATTGGGAACTATCAACATTTCTTAAAACGTGCTCATAAACTCATTGAAGAACTACCTAAGCTATAAAAATGAAGGAGGCCTCAAGTCATGGACAAACATATCTTCACCGGTAAGATAATATCAATCCAACCCAGGATCCGTCTAACCAGGTCCTTCGACGAAGCCTCCCATACATACCTGGGCTATGCCATTACCTTAGACGGAGAGCTGGACAACATCAATACCACCTTCTCCGTTGGCATCGGCAAAGCAGCTCATGCCAAACATCAATTCAATGTGAATGATATCATCAGCGGAGAGTGCGTACCAGTACCGGATCCTGATACTGAACCTACTGAGTATTACAAAGTCTCTAAACTCAAACTCATCACCCGAAGCACTACCATCACTAACACATCATCACCCTGGGAACTGGTGCCGCCGGAGCTGGAAGTTTACAGAGAAAGAGGACACCGTAGACTGGCAGCTAGGACTTATGAGACGAAGTGTAGCAGCTGCATGTGGGGCTGTAGAATGCCTGTTGAGATAATTGTAGACAACTGGAATCCTAGAGGCAAGAAGAAGTATAGGTTTGAGACATTCTGTTATGGTCCGCTTAGTTGCAAGCTGTATAAGGCTGGTCCTAACCGGAAGGTGGAAGGTCGGAATGGAATGGTGTACGTTGAAGAAGATTGGGTTGATGTTCAGATGACGGAGCATCGTGGAGAAGATGAGTAGGTTGAGTTGAAGGTGGGTGATGAAGTGGATAATGATAAACTAAAAAATATATTTGGGGATATAGGTAAATTTGCAGTTCCAAAGATTGAACCTTTGAATATCACACCGGCATATGAGATGTTAGATCCGAACAGAAAAGAATACCATTCACCAGAAGAAATTCTTGATGAAGACAGTGATGAATTTGAACGTCCTGACTTTTCGAATTGGAAGTGTAAAATATGCGAGGAATCAATTGAGGATGGGTACTTTTGGTATTATCTCAGGCATGAAAGAGATGAATCAAAATCGGTAGCTGTTTGCTCAAAAGAATGTCTTGATAAACTGATTAAGAATGGTAACTACCAAAATCATGAAATATATGAGTATTCTAGATGTACCGCATACTATAAATGTGAGGAAATTGGGAATCTTAGAGGAATATGTGAGTTAGTAGAAAACAAAACGTATCAGTCTATATTCAAGTTGAATGCTGTTAATCATTGTCAACCAGCACAAGCAGGTACGATTCTCTCAACACATAAACTAACTGAAACACTAACAGATTTCTCTAAGCAAACTGAGCAACAATACCTATCAAATAAAGAAATGATGGAGCAAGGAGCAAAAGAATCAACCAAACAGTTTAGAATTACAACATGGATGACGGTTCTTGTAATAGTTCTTACACTCGCAAATTTAGTACCTGCTTTTTTAAATTGGGGTGGTAATAATTATTCAGAACAACTCTCAGATATTGAAATAGCCCTAAACGAACTAAATCCCTCGGAAGAATTAGGTCAAATAAGCAATAAACTTGATGAAGTTGCTGCCTTGATCAACAGCAACAGCACTGCACCTAATTATGATGAAGGTAAAATTATAGAGTTATTAGAGTCAATTCAAAATGAGCTAAAAATGCTTAATGGGCAATAGGTAGGGAAAGGAGGCACACCAATTGGAAGAAACGGTAAATTCATTTTTAGGCTTACCACAGTTCATGTGGGACGGAATATTCAATATCACAATAACCCTGGGTGCCGGCCTGATTATTGCTTTTGTTACCACTTTTTATCTAAAGAAGAAAGATGAAATCACTCGTGTTGCAGGTGTTATACTTGAGAAAAGAGTTAACAGTGAGCAGGAAATCTTAGACTTTCTTGAAGACTTAGCTTTCCATAAAGAGCTGCATAACGGAAAAGAGAAAGAATGGCTTGCCCTACTAAAAGAATATGAACTTACATTACCGCACGAACCTCATCTACAGTATTCGGATGTTTTTAGTAGCGTTGATAAGTTTCGAGAGTTCTTTAGAGGTTTTGAAAGAATCATAACAACGAACAAGTTATGGATGGGTAAGAAGGTGCGATTCCACCTTGCACTCATGCAAGGATATTTTTCATGGATTAATGCATTACTTGTAGCAATTACAAGAATTCCGCTACCAGCAGATAATAAGCTCAGTGAAGAAGATATTGATAAGCTGTCAACCACCCTATTATTACAAGTGGCAATTACACTGGATCACGAAATTAGTGGTCTTCTTGCAGAACTAGAATCATTAATTGTAGATTCGGTATATAAGCTTGATCTTAAACGACCTAGAAAGAGCATGACCCGCAATGGAATGCTTAATGTGGACACGGTAAAAATTTTAAAGGAGCTTGATGGCAATACATTATTAGGAATTAATCGGGAAAAATACTTTGCTCTAATGATGACACAAGTTTATGCGTATAAAGGCGTAGATATTGAAGGGGAAGATTTGGATGATATAATGAATGAAGTACTTGGAGAAGAGATGAAATAGAAATGAACGGAGGTGACATAGTGACCCAATTAACAAATTACATCATCGCACTTTCAAATCTTTATGGAATGGTTCACAAGGACAAAGTTGTAGAAATCTATAACAGCCAGAATGAAGATCAGGTCAGTCTAGCTAATGTGGAAGCGATACTGAACAACCCAACAGAAGAATTAGAAGATGCATTTATCCTCACTCACAAGGATTATTTTGTAATGGAAACTATCATTGATAATAATGAGTTTGAATTGATGCTCAGAAAGAAAGCAGATAAGCCATACTATGTTCCTGCAAGAGATGAACTTCTAAAATATGTTGATGAGAGTTACTTTGAGAAATCAAAGCAATATAATAATCTGCTGATTTATCTGCAGAAGAACTTCTTCAAACCGGGAGATGAAAAGGCTGAATGGCTGGCGGAGGATATCCAGGGGATGTGTCAGTTTGGTGTGAACATGCAGACAATATTTGATTCATTCAATAAGATGAAGATAAGTTTTAAAGATATGAACCAGACTAATGAAGTCATGCAACTTGTGATGGATCTCTCTAATAATATTAGGATATGGGAAAATAATGGCCATACCCCTAATGAAATCTTCGAGAAATTTGAAAAGCCAAATCTAAAGCCGTTACCGAATAAGCCGTTCGAGTTTGGTGGATCTAATGTTATAGATATGAAGACGAGGAAGAAGATAGGCAGAAACGACCCATGTCCTTGTGGCAGCGGGAAAAAATACAAAAAGTGCTGCTTAGGGAAAGATGAAAATTAATTTTTAGAAAAAAATCTTCCATCTGGTAATTGACATGGGTGTCGACCTCATAAATTATTTCCAAAGCAACTTTGCAACAAGGTAGCTGGAATTTTGTGACTAATAATTTAAAGATTTTTATTAGTATGGGAAATAATGGGGGAAAGAAACTGATTAATGTTATTTTTATGAGGGTGTAATGGTTGGAGATTAAAAAAAGGCATGACAATAAACCCTCCCGATCAGGGTTGCAAGAGAATTGATTAAGGTTACGCTACTCTTTTGTAAGTATGGTACAGACCACCTAGAATTTCCTTTGGATTCATTTTACCTTCAGTGAATTTTAATTCCGGGTACTCTAGAGAAGGGATAGGAGTTGTACAGTTAATCCCCTGATGAGTACGATTTGTGTTGTAGTATTCATCTACATATTCCTTCATAAGCCTATGTAGGTGCTTCTCATTAACAGGAATAATGTGATCAGTCAGTTCCCTGCGGATGCTGCCGATGCACCTTTCCGCTATACCGTTTTGCCAAGGGGATCTGTAGGAGATTCTCTTCGACTTGATATCAGAGGAACCAAGAAAAGCCTTGAAATCTTCTGAAACGAAAACTGGATCATTATCATGAATAAGATATTTAGGTTTGTTTTCAAATGGGGTTGCTTCTCGTAACTGCTGCTTTAACCATATTGTGTTTGGGTTGTAGGTAACGCCAAAATGTTCAATCTTTCTGGTGTCGTGATTGATAATGATTAGTACATAAAGAATCTTGAAAGTTAAAGTTGGTACTGTAAAGAAGTCCATTGCCCAAATATCCCTGTGGTTTTTCAGAAATGTTCTCCAGGACTGAACCTGTTTGCCAGATGGAGATCTCTTGGGATCCTGGCCAAGCATCTCACGGATCTTATTCGCACAAGGTACATCGGTGTAGTTCATATTGATCAGCATTTCATGGATTTTCTCTGCGCTCAGTAGTGGGTTCTTCGAGTGTATGGATTTAATGAGTTCCTTTGTCTTGTTTGATATTTTTGGTCTGCCAACGGGGTTGGATTTTTTCCACCAGTGCCTTTTGAAGGCTGTTTTATGCCAGCTTTTCACGGTTATTGGGGTAACATCCAGTGGTAGTTTTCTCCAAGGTTTGTAGTGCTTTGATAAAAGAACCCAAAATTGTTGATGGGCAATGCTTGTTCGAGGTTTGGGAAGATTTTTCTTCTCAACCTGTCTCTTGTAGTATGCAAGCTGCATTCTTAAAGCAACAATCTCAAATTCCTTGTGTTTGTCGGATTTTAGTTTAGCATTCAAGGACCAGAAAAATATGCTTAACCATTCTCTAATATAAGCCATTATGGCTTTTATGATTCTCAACTTTACCATTCCTCCTTTATAAAGATAACTATTAGGTAGGATTCTAGCATAGATGGTAAATTCAGTCAATTATTACTCTAAATGGCGTAAAATGCGTAAGGAGCTGTGTTATGAAAAGTATAATTTTAGACTACTGTATTTCTCTGGTGAATCTTTACGGAATCGTAAGCTTTGGTAAGGTTGCTGATACTTACAATATTCAAAATGAAGATAATATTAAGATAGAGGAGCTTAGAGCTGAGGTGGGGAAAAATATAGTTTATCTAAGAGATAATCTTGTAGTTGTGGAGAATAATGAGCTCATTGCCATGGAGATTATGATGCTAGATGACTATAGCAAGGAGAAAGAATATAAGGATGGCAAGCCGTATTACATACCTGAAAAGGAAGAATTATTGAGGTATGCTGATTATACTTATTTTGAAAGAACAAAGTCATATAATGATCTTGTGGAATTCTTATATGGTTTATATAAAGATAAATCTAAAGCTGAAAAGCTGGCAAATGACATAAGGATATTCCTAAAGTCTGTTGATGGTATTGGAAACCTTGGATATTTTTTTGAGGAGAATGATTTGATGTTCAAGGATAGCAAGGATGCAGAGCAATTGATGGAGCTGATTAAAGGTCTTGCTGATAATACAAGAATGTGGGCTAATAATGGATATACACCTATAGAGATTGAGAAAATGGTTGGTTACAATTAGTTTTTGTTTGTTAAATTAGGTGTTAATCGATTATGTATTCTGGTAGAATATTGTAAGAGAGTGTTTTGTTTTTGACAGTATATATAATACGGGAGGTTTGCAATGAGAGTCAGAAAGGCAGTTATACCAGCAGCAGGTCTTGGGACAAGGTTTTTACCTGCAACCAAGGCGCAACCCAAAGAGATGCTACCAATTGTTGATAAACCAACTCTTCAGTTTATAATAGAGGAAGCTGTTGCATCAGGAATTGAGGAAATACTTATTATCACTGGAAGGAACAAGTCTTCCATAGAAAATCATTTTGACAAGTCTGTCGAGCTTGAGATGGAGCTTGAGAGGGCAGGCAAGGATGAAATGCTTGAAGAGGTAAGAAAGATCTCTGATATGGCAAATATTCATTATATCAGACAAAAGGAACCTAGAGGCCTGGGTCATGCAATCCACTGTGCCAAGAGTTTTATTGCTAATGAGCCTTTTGCAGTATTACTAGGTGATGACATTGTTCATAGTGAGAAACCTTGCCTTAAGCAGATGATTGAAGCTTATGATGAATACAAGACGACAATACTCGGTGTACAGGAAGTTCCTGATAATGAAGTAAGCAAGTATGGTATTGTTGATGGAAATCACATTGAAGATAGAATCTACAAGGTTAGGAACCTTGTAGAAAAACCAAGTATGGAGGATGCACCATCAAATATAGCTATTCTTGGAAGATATATAATAAATCCTGCAATTTTTGAAGCTATTGAGGAAACAAAGCCTGGTAAGAAAGGTGAGATACAGCTAACAGATGCACTTAATCTTTTATCAAAGAGGGAAGCAATGTATGCGTATGTATTTGACGGTAAAAGATATGATGTAGGAGATAAGCAAGGCTTTCTTGAAGCCACTGTTGAGTTTGCATTAAGAAGAAATGATTTAAGGGATGAATTTCTGAACTATCTTGATAATATTGTCAAAATCGAGAAGGATAGAAATATACATTAATGAATAATGATCAAGCGGGTTAGCACCCGCTTACATTTAAGGGTAAATTAACAGAATATTCGGTGCTTGATGAATTCACAATATAATATATGAGAATATGCTATGAGTTGTAAGAATTGATGGTTACACTCAGTCTTTTGAGGACATTGTGATATACCAAGTCCATCTACTGGGCATAGTGTGCTACGTGAAGACAGCCCTTGGTTGTTGCCATACTGAAAACATTGTTTGCAGCAAATTATGTTATAGTAGTGCTTTAATCCGTACAATCTGGTAAAATAATGTAAAAGAGGCTTAGATTTTACGAACAAGTAATATCAGGTAACTAAAAAATTAGATAAAAAGATTTATTTTCATTTCAAGTCGTGGGATAGTATTTCAACTTTGAGTATTATAATCCAAGAGTTAAATAATCCTAAAAATAAAGTAATTGGGGTATACTATTGGGTTGTAGTCTTAGATACTGTTAGAATATATTATATGCATATTAAGTATTTCAGCTTTTAAGGAGGAGAGTGAATGTATCTTTCATCAATATCAATTAAAAACTTTAGATGTTTTGATGAAGCGGGGCAGACAATTCTATTAAACAACGGTATTACCTTTATTATAGGAGAAAATGATTCTGGTAAATCAGCAGTCCTTGATGCAATAAAGCTTGTTTTGGGGACAACAGATCAAAGCTGGCAAAGAGTTAATTTATCTGACTTTTATGAAGAAGATACAGAAAGAGAAATTAGTATTGTTTGTAAGTTTCAAGATCTTTCAATTGAAGAAGAAGCAAGTTTTTTAGAAAATCTTAGTATTGAAGAAGATAATGCAGTTTTATACATTCATTGGAATGCTAAATACATGTCAACAATTAAACCAAATCGTATAGCAACTACAATTTATACAGGAATCAATGGTGATATTGTCGCTCCTGTAGCTGAAGCAAGAGAGCTACTACGAGTTACTCACCTAAGAGCACCGCGTGATGCATATAATAATATGCAGTCAGGTAGAAATTCAAGACTTTCTCAAATCATTAATAATGTAAGTGATTTAAATTCAGGAGACCATGTATATGTTGATGGTAAGTCTTTGGATGAATTATCTTTAACTGGAATTGCAGACTTATCAAATAAATTACTGGCTAATCATAAAAAATTAAATGTAATAAGTAAAGATATTACTGATATTTTAAAAAATGAGATGCTGCTGAAAAGTGATGATGTAAACGCAAATATCACTGTATCCGATATGGCAGCGTCGGAAGAAAGAAAACTTATAGGACTTTTAGAAAAATTGGATTTAACTATTGTTAAGTCTTCTTCAAATCATCATGGACGTGTCGGTCTAGGAACTAGTAACATTCTTAGCATGGCATGTGAATTATTGTTAAATCAGTCAAATTCGTCAAATGGATTTAGTTCCTTTTTGCTTATAGAAGAACCGGAGGCACATATTCATGCGCAGCGTCAATTAAAACTTATTAAATCACTACAATCTAGAATTGATGACAATCAACAAATCATACTTACTACACATTCTCCTATCCTATCTTCAGTAATTTCATTAAAGAATATTGTAATACTAAAAGACGGAAAGCCATTTCCAATGGCAGAAGAATATACGAAACTAGAAAACGAGGATTATAGATTTTTAGAAAGATACTTAGATGCTACAAAGGCGAATTTATTTTTTGCTAGAAGTATTATTATTGTTGAGGGCCCCAGTGAAGAGCTATTATTACCAACGATTGCTAAATTATTAGGGAAAAGTTTCACAGATTATGGAATTTCTGTAGTAAATGTAATGAGCACCGGTTTGAGAAGGTACGCAAGAATCTTTCAACGTAAAGATGAATGTAATATTCTGAAGGTAAAAGTAGCTTGTATAACAGATAGAGATGTTATGCCTGATTGTGCACCAGAGATTTGTATAAATGAAGAATACAAGAGTAAAGCAAATTGGCCTGCGAAGAATAAGCGTAGATGGGTTGTAGAATCAGAAATCGATGACAAAGAAAAGTATATTAAGGAAAAAAAATCAAAAGCAGATGGTCAATTTGTAAATACTTTTGTATCTGATAATTGGACATTGGAATATGATTTGGCATTTGCGGGGTTGACTGAAGATATACTTATTGCTGCTAGCAAGCTGAAAACAAGAGGTATGGAAACAGCAATATTAGATGAAAAACAAGATGGATTTTTACAAGATCATTATAAAGAACTCAAAAAACTTCGTAGCGAGGAAGAGAAAGCGTCATATATTTATTCATTATTTACAAAGAAAACATTTTCAAAAGCTGAGTTTGCTCAAGAGTTGGCAAATGTTTTAGAAGATAGATATAGGAATGAAGAAAAAGGTGAACTATTGAGCAAGCTGCCAAATTATATTGTCGAAGCTATAAATTATGTAACAGAGTAGGTGGATGATATGAATAACAAAACTATATTGGAAGAGATAATCATAACAGACGAAGACATAAACTGGGTTGAAAGCATTCTAATTGGAATTAAATTTGATGAGTGTCGAAGGGAGATTATTAAAAATCTTGATTCTGTTGATATCCAAGCTTGTCCAGGAACTGGGAAGACCACGGTATTAATTGCAAAATTAGCAATATTAGCTAAAAAGTGGCCTTTTCAATATAGTGGTATTTGTGTACTGTCCCATACAAATGTAGCAAGAGAGGAAATTCAAAATAGAATCGGGGAAACGGATATAGGGCGAAAATTATTATCTTACCCTCACTTTATTGGCACTTTCCACTCATTCTTTGATCGATTTGTTGGTATGCCATGGATTAAATCTCAAAGCATCCCAGTAAGAATAGTCGATAGTGATTATGTTTTAAGTAAACGTTGGAATCAAATTTCTCCTTCCTCTAAGTATTTTTTAAAAAAGAAATACTTGAACGAAGCTTGTTGTGAGCCGATATCATTACCTCTTAAGTTTGATTTAAAATGCAAAGAAACTTCTTCTACTTATAAAGATGTTGAGAAAGTTGTAATGAAATCACATGAAATGGGATATTATACCTTTGATGAGATGATATTGTTTGCTAAAGAGGCAATTGATAGTTCTAAGAATATTCAATTAAGCTCACAAAAGCGCTTTCCATTCTTGTTTATTGATGAAGCACAAGACACAAATCGAGATCAATGGAATTTAATAGGGAAGTTATTTATTGATAATGGTTATACACATATAAGGCAAAGTTATGGTGACAGCAACCAAGCTATTTACAATTCATATAATTCTAATGATGAATCTATGTCTTTTCCCAGAGATGAAGCACTTAGTATTCAAAATAGCAAACGATTTGGTGGAAGTATTGCATCAATTGCAAACAAACTAGCTATTAACTCTAATCATATGGCAGGAGACGAGAGTAGATTTGAATATATGAAGAACTGTAATACAATTTTTCTATTCGAAGAAGACACTATAGGCAATGTTATACCAGCTTATGCAAGATTAATTTTGGAGTCATTCACTGAGAAGGATTTGCTAGATTACGAGTATTTTGGTTGCCATGTTGTCGGTATGGTTCACACAAACACAAATCAGGAGGCATATGAATTCGCAAAGAGGGTAAGTAATTATTGGGAACCCTACAATCCAGAGTATACGAACGAAAAGCCCAAATCACTGATTGATTATTTTCATTTAGGGAAGAGTAAATATGAAAAATCTAAGGATGTTTCAATATTAGCTGAATGGATATCAAAAGGGATTTTAAGATATTTAGTAATGTTCACTTCATTGGAGTATTCGAATTCAAATCATGCATTTAGGACTTTGATAAACATATTTCCTACAGACCAGCAAATAAATGTACGCCGAGATATTAGAGAGATATTATTTGAAGATATCTCTACTCCTAAAAAGTGGGAAAGAGTATTACTCAAAATTCGTACATTACTAGATAATTACATTGAAATAGATAATGTTAGCAGCAACTTTTTTAAATGGAAAGAAAATGTGTTTGAGAGTATATATAATAATGCAAAAGAAATTGGGCCCAATACGTGTTTTTACGTTGATAAGGAAAGTGGAAACTCGCTGAAATTAAATTTTGGGAGCATTCACTCTGTAAAAGGAAGAACACACTTAGCTACACTTATATTAGAAACTAAATGGCATGAAGCCAATATTAAATCGATACTACCTTGGTTTACAGGAAACATTGGGAATTATGGTAAAAGAAACAGCATAAGATTGAAATGTCATTATGTTGCATTAACAAGAGCCAAAGGCCTAATCTGTATTGCATTGCCAAAAGAATATGTCAGCGATACAATTAAAGGATTATTAGCTGAAAATGGTTGGAATATTAAGGAGGTATAAAATAAAAAATGTAAAAATGAAACAATAGATACCGTTATTTTTGGATGCAACTTATTATAATTATATTTCTAGAAATTTCGTCCCATGAAATCGTTTCATTAAAAAACTTAGTAAAGATTGTCAGTACTGAGTTGGTAGGTTTAGTATGGGATTATGAATAGATTTGGATAAATCGGAGGGCATCTTAACTGAGAAAGAAGTATTCAAGTATTATTGGAAGTTAAGGTACTTTAGGAGAGCGACAGAGCAGGTAAGGCAAGCACATCTAGAAGGTATTAGGAATAAACAGAACTAAGAATTAAATGTAGGTTATGAGTTTAGATTATTTGAGTATATTTGATGTATAATAGATGAAAATTCGTTATAATCAAAAAATGGAGATTATATATGAAAAAAATTCTAATAATAAATGGAAGCATAAGAAAAAAGGCGACTTTTTCGTTGTTAAAAAGTATTGAATCGCTCTTAGGTGACTACGAGGTGACTTTTCTTAATATTAAAGATTTTGATATTAAACCGTGCATCGGATGTGAGAACTGCATGAGAGAAGGTACCTGTAATATCAAAGATGAAGCCAATATTGTTTTAACAAAAATAAGTGATTCAGATGGAGTAATCATTGGTTCGCCTGTTTATCTAAGGCAAATATCTGGATATTTAAAAGTTCTAATTGATCGCGGTTGTGTTTGGTATCACAGGTCTCCTCTCGTTGGAAAGCCTGTGTTTTTTGTGACTGCAACCCAGGTTACAGGATCTAGTGCGGCTGTAAGGTATCTTAATGACCTTTCTGTACAATGGGGTACCATTAATGCAGGTCATATTTCAAGAAACATGTTTAATCTTGAGAAAAGCATAGAAAGTAGTTCACTGGATAACTTTAAGTATTATTTGGAAGATGAGAACAAAAGAAACTATAAGCCTACTATTAAGCAGATTATTGAATTTAACACTCAAAAGGTTTTAGGTGTTAATATACTTCCTCTTGATATGGAATACTGGGAAGAGAAAGGTTATGTGGGTAAACCTTATTTCTATGACTGTAAAATAAATGTGTTTAAACGACTTATTGGAGGAGCCTATTACAAGATGTTGACTTACTTTATTGTAAAGAACAAGAGGTAGTTGGATTCTATCTGAGGAATGGGATTATTCACAATAAAGTTTTTCTGTAGAGTATAAGATTAATATTCTTGGAGTTAAGGAGTTCCCGTGAGAATGTTGAAAGGATTGAGAAAAAAATAGTTGGGCATGGGTGTAAGAGACTGCTTGAGCTCTTTTGTGTTGTAGGAAGTTTTAGGAAGGAAGAGGGAAAATGATATTGAGAGAAGTGGAGTCCAGGGATCTTGAGAGGATACTCGAACTTAATAAGGAGTCGGTTCATTTTTTATCACCCCTTACTATGGAAAAGCTCAGGAGGCTTTGGGGTCAGTCAGAGATGTTTAGTGTGCTTGAATGTGAGGGAACTGTTGAGGCTTTTGTGTTGACACTAAGTGAGGGAAAAGACTATGACAGTCTGAACTACCTTTGGTTCTCAAACAACTTCAAGAGGTTTCTGTACATAGATAGGGTAGTTGTTTCTGAGAGAATGCAGGGAAAGGGCCTTGGAAAGATACTTTACAAATCAGTCTTTGAACATGCCATGAAGATGGGTGTTCCTTATGTAACAGCTGAAATTGATATCAATCCTCCAAACCCTGGATCTTTGAAGTTTCATGAAAGATTCGGTTTCAAGGAGGTTGGCAGACAAGCCGTGGCTGACGGAAAGAAGGAAGTATCTCTTCAGGTTGTAGAGATTTAGGGCTAGATGTTTAGGGTGATGCTATAGAAAAGTTTATGCGAGGGGTTATAAAAATGAATTCAAAAGATCGAAGTAAAGATTATTTCAAGGAACGACGTCTGGTGTTGGCGCTCATCATAGTATTGATTTGGTCTGCCATTGATGCTGAAGACTATTTTGCTTGGATAGCGCTTACAATTCCAGCAATGATATATGCTGGAGTTTTTATTGCAACACATAATAAATTTAAATTCACCTACTTTGCATATGTGTTGGTCTTTATACATATTGTGATATTGCTTATTGGTGCAAAATATACATATCCACTAAATCCATTGTTTGAAGAAATAAAAGAAATATTCAATCTTTCAAGAAACCACTATGATCGCTTAGGACATCTTGCTCAAGGATTTGTACCTGCCATTATTGCGAGGGAGTTTTTACTTAGAAAAGGATATTTTAAGAAAAGTAAATTCTTTTATGTTACAGTTTTTGCGTTTGTTATGGCAATAAGTGCATCTTGGGAGCTCTTGGAATTTAGTGCAGTCATTATTTCAGGTAGATCTGCACAATATGTACTTTCACTTCAAGGGGATGTTTTGGATACCCATAAGGATATGTTAGGGGCTTTTATTGGGGCAGCATTGGCATTGATATTTTTTAGTAAGACTCATGATAAGTGGATTAGGGATATTTCGGAAGAATGATTAATAGATATATTGAAAGCAATAGGGAAGAATTAGAAGAAAATGCTAATACTATTCTACGGGGAAAACAGCTAAAATTACTTAAGGAAGAGATAAAAGATACCTTTGGTACCGACAATATTGTCGGTACCAAGGTTACAGTACTTGGAGTATTTAATTTTGGGGCTTTTTTAATTATTGGAATGTTGCTTGTAGAAAGTGAAAAGCAAGACAATTGAGAAGAGTGGTATTGGATATTGTTATAGTTGTAATCAACAAACAGGCGGATTAACTAAGTCTCGTAACCATTGTAGAAATTAACCTACAAAGAAGATGGGAGTGGCACATGAAATTTTTACTTAAATTCGTAGAAAAATATAAATATGCAAACGATGTTATAAAAGGATCGCTGTACATGAACTCTTTGTCCTATTTTTGGCAAATAAACCATGGGGAACCACTTGGAGCGAGTAATTCTGATAGGTATGATATTTTTGAAGGTACATATTTATCTCTAAACAAAGATGATATTGGACTTGATGAGGAGTTTGCAAATGTAATAGGGCCAAATCCGGTTGTAAGACTGTCTGCATATAAAAGTGTAAATCTATTTTCAACATATCATGCTGAATATAATGTTCGGTCAAAGGAGCTGCTTGTACCAAGAATGGATACGATGAATGAATTTGGGAAATTTGTGGTTGTCATCACGAATGAGGTAGAATTTAGACGAAGGGTTTATAAGGCAGCAAAAAAGGCATCTTTCGATTGTGTATACGGAGATGTAGACTACCATCCTGCCCAAAATCGTGGGAGATTAGTCTCTGGAAATATGCTTCATTTGATTAGAGAAGATGAAATAGATATCAACTTAATCGCTTCTGATAAAAATATTATGGATCATTATGATTGTTTAGATAAATGGAATAAACACGCTTATCAGAGAGAATGGAGAATATGCCTTAATAGAAATAATAATGAAATTACTCCATATCGATTGGAAGTTGGAAGCATTTCAGACATAGCATTCATAGTTTCAAGTGATATGTTATATTCCACTCTTTTCAATTGGTTGAGTGGTGGCATTAAATTTGAAAATCCATTATCTTTTTTGCCTAAATACGATGGTACTGTTACAAGAGAGGTTTTTAAAATGAATGTTCAAAAACTAAGACCAAACAAAGGATATTTACTTACTACGATAATGTAGATTCAAGTATTGAGTAGTCAGTTCTAAGGCTTGCAATTTGTGTTTTGATAGACATATCATACTTTATCTGATAACATATTTAGTAGATTGCTATAATTTTTGCTATGTGATAGATTGACTCTTTTTTTGAAATCAAAATTCTATCGAATAAAGTTGATTCAATAGTTTGAAAGGGCAGATAACATGACAAAAAATGTTTATAAAATAATTGGATATCATGGCACAAATGAAAACAATGTTGGGGACATGTTAAAAAATGGGTATACGTGCAATGAAAGAGATGATCATTGGCTTGGACAAGGTATTTATTTTTATACTGATATAAGACTTGCAAAATGGTTCTCGGTTAGAAAGTATAAAGAAGAGACTAACAAAAACCTTGCGGTTTTAAAGGCTGTGTTGAGTACAGATTCGGATAATGTTTTGAATCTAGATACCGTCGAAGGGGTAGATTTTGTTTATCAGTTCATTTATGACCATTACAATGATTTAAAGTTAGAATTTTTGAGTGAAGATACAAATTTGAATAGATGCATGATATTGGATATTATTAAAGAACTTCACGATTTGGATATTATAATAAAGACATTCAAGACAAAAGAACAGACTTATGGCAAGGCAAATGTTAGCTTCTTTGAGAAGAATTATTTCCCATTAGGTATTGAATACAATGAAACACAAATATGTGCAACTAATAATAATTGTATTGAAAGCAGTGAGAAAGTTGTTGAAGCGGGAGATTATAAGCTACCTAGTAGAATTTGGTTTGAAAAGAAAATGAGGTGATTGATGTGAAAAATATTGAAGGCATAGTTAAGAAGGTTGCGCTTAGATATAATGTTGCTTATAATGGATCTTCGAGTGGTCCAAAGATGAAATATATTGATGGATCAACTAGGAGTTTGAATAGGGAAGAACTAGAAAAGCTCTTTTCTAAACCAGATGGATCAGAAGATTGGCATCAGGTTAAGAGTGTAAGAATAAAAGTAATCAGAAAGCAGTTGAATGATAGTTCTGACGAACATGACAGGATTTTTAATTTTGAAGAATTAGCTGAAATGACGAGTTAAGGAGATTTGAATCATGAAAGAAGGTATAATAAAGTTCCAGGGTTATTGTGTAGAAGAAATTAACTATGTTAGGAATAACGATTTTAACGAGAATACCAACAATGTAGAAATGATTCCGCAATTTTTGATAAAAGTAGCTGTTGATAAAAAAAATCCTTACAAATACAATATTATAATTGGAACTAGATTAGGATTTAGCGATAATGAAAATCTCCCTTTTAGAGTATCGGTAGTTGTTAGAGGGTTTTACGAAGCTAATGAAGAAAATATTGATGAGGATGAGTTAGAGAACATATATCTAGTAAATAGCAGTTCAATTTTATTCCCTTATCTTAGATCTATATTGACTGATGCAACTTCAAAAAGTGATCATGAACCAGTAATTCTACCGACGATCAACTTCTATTCAATTATAGAAGATATTAATAAAGAGGATCTATATTTAGAATCTAATGCATATAAAGAATATATTTAACAGCAACAAAACACAGAACACAAGTTCGCTAAAGTCACAAAATGCCAATTTTGTGACTTTAGATATTTTATGGGATTTTTTAGGAGATTGGTGCTCAAGAATATTCATCGTTACACACCGTTGTGCAACGATACAAGAAAAAGAATTGAAAAATGAAACGATAAGTGAAACGAAAGCGCTATCGTTGCAAAAGTAAAATTTTTATGGTAAAATTATAGTGTATAGTATAGAATTTTGGAGGTGACGCTTGTGGAAACTAAGGAAAAATACAATTTAGAATTGAAAGAAGAAATATCAAAAACATTTTTAAAAACAGTAAGTGCCTTTGCTAATTATAATGATGGAGAAATAATTTTTGGCATAGAAAACTATGGAAATGTGAAGGGGATTATTGGGAGTATAGAAGAAGTAATGCTAAAAATTGAAAATATGATCAACGATTCAATTACTCCAGTTCCTTATTTTAAAATTAATGTAAAGGAAATAGAAAATAAGAAAATTATTATTTTAGAAGTAAGAAAAGGGAAGGATACTCCATATTATTACAGAGGGAAAGCTTACAAAAGATCGGATACTTCAACCATAGAGGTAGATAGATTTGAGCTCAGAAGACTAGCTATGGAAGGTACTAATATGCACTATGAAGATAGAAAAGCATCTTCCCAAGAATTAAAATTCAATGTATTAGAAACAAGGTTGAAAAAGGAAGCTGGAATAGAAAGGATTGACTTAGATATTCTAAAAACCCTTAATTTATGTAATAAAGTAGGATACTATAATATTGCTGGAGAGTTGTTGGCGGATAAAAATGGTATAGAGTTTTCAGGTATTGATATTGTTAAATTTGGGAAGGACATCAATAAAATTCAGTATAGAAAAACTATTAGCAATGTATCGTTATTAACCCAATTCGACACAGCAATAGACATTTTTGAGCAATATTATATATTTGAAGAGATTGAGGGATACAACAGAACAAAAAAAGAGTTAATCCCTAAAGAAGCTTTTAGAGAGTCCTTAGCAAACGCCATTGTTCATAGGGTCTGGGACACCAACTCATATATACAAATTGCTATGCATGAAGACAAAATAGAAATAAATTCACCCGGGGGATTGCCTGAAGGTATAACTAAGGATGAGTATTTATATGGAAATATTTCTGTTTTGAGAAACCCAATAATAGCAGGGGTTTTTAATAGGTTAAGTATTATTGAGAAGTTTGGCACAGGAATAGCAAGAATTAATAAAGAGTATATTAATAGCATATCCAGACCTGACTATGAAGTAAGTGAAAATAGAATTAGAATCATACTTCCTGTTATTGAGATTGATTCATTAGATTTATCGAAGGATGAAATCCTTATTTACGAGTTGCTAAAAGCAGAGGGAGAGCTTTCGAGAAAAGAAATAGATTTGAAAACCGGATTTAATAAATCAAAAGCACTTAGGATATTGAACAGTCTTGTAGATAAAAATATCATAAGTAGATCAGGTAGCGGACCTACAGTAACCTATAAGTTATTGTAAAGCTTTTAAAAGCGTATGCGATTTGTGACTTTGTTATTTTTTGCATACAAATTTCAGTGCCAGAAAAACATATTTTAAAAGCAGCATGTTATTCTTTAATTATGAAGAAAATCATGCTGAAAGTGAAAGAGGTGAGATAAGTGGAAGTTTTTACTGATTTGGCAAAGTATCCAGTTTTTACAATCGATGATGTAAAGAAACGAAACTTGTTGGTAATGAGAAGACAGCGTATTCTCAGTTGGACCTTTTAATGAAAAAAGATCAAGTTAAAAAATATGACAAAAAATAATGTAACAAAATAATTCTAAATGTAACAATCAAAATGTTATATCTGAAGTCAAAAAGTTAAATTGGCTTAATGTAACAAAAATAACTTGCAATATAACAGCAATGGTGATATATTTAAAGCAAGTAATGTTACATTAGGGGGTGATTTAATTGGTCATGGCAGCAGAGCCTTACTTGAAAGAAAATATCGATGGACAGCTTACAATAAAACCGTGGCTTAAAAAGAATAATTTTCCAATTTTTTTAAGAAATAGCTACAACTTCTATGAGATGACGATTCTTGGGACACGGTGTATTTTACTAGAAGTCGTTGATGAGATGCCAAATATCGACCAGCTTCAAAAGCATATGAAGCAAATTAAAAACCTAACGGATCTTCAAATTGTTCTGTTCTACAAAGATATCACGAGGTATAGAAGAAAAAGTCTGATTGAAAACAGGATCGCATTTGTGATTGAAGATGGACAGATGTATTTGCCATTCTTGGGACTTGATTTGAAAAAAGCCCAAGAACATGTTGAAGATAAAGTGAAGAGCTTCACAATACCTGCGCAGATTGCCTATTTGTATTTCTTGTATCATAAAGAGGAAGTTGTGAACACGACTGAGTTTGCGAAAAAGCTGGGATTTAATAAAATGACAGCTTCTAGAGCATTAAATAATCTATACCATGCGAATCTCATCACCTATCAAATTGGAGGAATGACTGGCCGTAGCAAGGAGTATAAGAGGATTCCAGACCCGGACTACTTTCTTAGAGGTCGTGACTATCTGAAGACACCGGTGAGAAGAATCATCTACACAAAGAAAAAGCCTTTAGGTGCTTTGGCTGCTGGAATGGATGCATTGGCAGGATTATCCATGATCAATCCACCTGGTCATCCGATTAGGGCAATAGATAGAAATAAGTTGAATAAAGAGCAGGTTGAAATTGTTAAAAATAAGGATCTTATAAAAGATACAAAACTGGTGGAACTAGAGCTTTGGGACTATGATCCTGGACTGTTTTCTAATAATCACCATGTGGACCTACTATCTTTGTATGCGTCTTTGAAGGAAGAAACTGATGAAAGGGTTGAGCAGGCATTAGAGGAAGTCTTGCGAGGTGAGCCATGGTACACGGATTAGAAAAATTTAAAGAGTATTTTGGAGACCATACAAGTCAATATGTCTTTATTGGAGGAACAGCTTGCGATATTCTTATGGATGAACTTGGAGCTCCATTTCGAGCAACCAAGGATCTGGATATGGTGCTCATCATTGAGGCTCTAGATTCCTCATTTGGGGAAACCTTCTGGCAATTCATAAAAGATGGAGGATATGAGTATCGCGAGAAGGGAACGGGTGAGAATCAATTTTATCGTTTTACTGAACCGAAGGATTCATCCTTTCCCAAAATGATTGAACTCTTCAGTAAGCTTCCTAATGATTTTGAGCTTAGTTTCGATAGGGGACTGACTCCCATTCACATTGATGAGAGCATCGTCAGTCTATCTGCAATACTATTAAACGATGATTATTACGGGCTATTAACAAAAGGGAAACGGACGGTGGATGGATATTCACTAATCGAAATCGAAACAGTCATCCTGTTTAAGATCAAAGCATGGCTGGATATGAAAGAACGAAAAGAAGCCGGAGATGATATCGATACAAAAAATATAAGGAAACATAAGAATGACATCTTTAGGCTTCTAGCCAATGTATCTCCCACAAGTAGGATTGAACCCTCAGCAGAAATTCAAAATGATGTTATTCAGTTCATTGAACAAATCAAGGAAGATAAACCTTATCTGAAGAGCTTAGGTATTAGAGGCACAAATTTTGATGAAATGCTGGAGATTCTAGGGGATATATTCTTAGGAAAAGCAGAAGTTTAAACAGCAGACGGTACCTTGTGAATGAAGCAAAAGAGATAAGTTCTTATAACAGTGAATGGGGGTTGATGGTGCCGGAAGGGCTATTTGAAATGACAGATAAGGTGTGACATGCTTGGCTAATCATGAATTAGAGAATGGTATGGTTGCACTCAAATACCCGCACGTAAAATCCATTGCGGATAATGAGGTGTAGTTATGGTCGATAAAAGTAAAAAAACTCCACTTGTGTATAATAAAATTTAGGAGTGATTCATAGATTATTAATAACCCAATATATGGAGCAAGAGTAAAATTCTCCATATATTGGGTTTATTTCATACCTATTCAAGTAAAAAATCAATTATGTTTTTAATCTTAATTCCGGAAAAATTATCATATATCGTTTGATCCATTGTGAGTATATACTTTGGGTAATTGTCTGGAATGTCTAGCAATGGTTTAAGTTCTCTATTTCTCGTGGATTCATCCAAGATAGTAGCTGATACTTGAATATGGATCTTCTCGTTTTCATTGACTGCAACAAAGTCAAATTCAAGGGTCCCAATCTTTCCTATAGTTACTTCGTAGCCTCTTCTTAACAATTCTAGAAATACTGCATTTTCAAGGATATGACCGTAGTCAGTGTCACCAAGTCCAGTTATTACAAAATCAACTATTATTTAAGGTATAACTTAAAAAAACAACAAATAATATTTAAATACAGTTATAACTGAAAAAAGTTTAAAAAAATTAAGCTGAGGTAAGTACCAATTTAGGGTGAAATAAAATAATGAATGATGTAGATAGCGAGAAATTAAAGATCAAGATTGTTCGTGATTTTCGAAAACCAATTAGCCTTGAAATGTGATACAATTGGGGTTAGAGAACCAAACTAAAAATATCGCCATACTGGACTGTTTTTACAGCTAAATGGGAGGGGATTTCCCATTTGGGTAAAATATACGCAGCATTTCAATAGTAATAAGATCATCTCAAAAACAAAATTGTAAATCTTAGTCAAAGTGGATGTACTGTAGAAAATGGGGTAGATTATTTTGATGGCCAAGTATGATGATTTTCTAAATGAATTAGTAATATTGGAGAAAAAGTACCTTTTGTATTCACATGGACATGATTTTGTGAATCAAGCTGCTTTGGATCTGCTTAGGACTATTGAGGAATTACATAAAAGCACTCCGAAAATCAGAATATCGGATACTGGTTTTAGTTTGGTGATCAATGATATGGAGTTTAATGCTGATAACTTAAAGGCAGGATACCTTATGCAGCTGCTTGGTGGCCGTGGAATCCTTTCTTTAACATTCTGTTCAGGAGTTGGATTCTCGTCCATAATGAATTTACTGTATCTGCTAAACTCCATACCCAACAATAGCAAGCTGTTATATCATACGGACATTCAGTTTGCCATTCATAGAATTGATTCAATCGAAGTTGAAGAGATGGATTATGGCAGTCTAAGGTATGGATACAAAGATGAAGCCCAAGACCATTCTTCTGCTGACAATAATATAAGAAATCAGTTGCAAATGTCTTTAGAGACCCTTAATCCTGATATTGATAGCTACGATACAGAGGAACTCTTAGACATAGCCTTGGAAGAGTTATCCAAAATGCCTAAAAATCAGGTCCCAGATTTTTTGCAAAGCTTATCAGATGATGTGGTATCGGAGATAATTGAAAGAGTTAATGCCAAGAAAAATTCCATATCCCCTTCACTGATTGACCTGCTTGTTGCAATGGATTCAGCCAGAAGACTCGCTGGTGATGACAGGATAGAGAAATCCATTGATGAAATAAGCTCTGACCAACTGGACAAGCTGGTGGAAAGGGAAGCATATGAATTGTATATTTCAGATGACTACAGGCAGCATCTGAGGAGCCTGTTGTCATATGATATTCAATCCAAGGATAGCATCACTGATTTGGATATGTTTGACAAGACCCTTATCAACAAAACAATAGTAATGGCTCTTATACATCTGACAAGGAGCAAATTGGATAATGCGATACACTTTAGCTTTGTGGATAGCATACATAATTATCTTGACGAGTTTATTGAATGCCGGGACTGGGAATTCATCCATTTAATCACAGATAATGAGTTGGTATCATCTTACCTGAAGCAGGATTCAACGGTTCTGGGATTGTCCGAAGCAATAGGGGGCAGAAGCTCCTACAGTGACAGGCATTTGATGGAAGTCATCAAGGTAAGTGGGCCCAAGAACATAGTCTGGCTTATGGATTCCTATATTGAAGAGACTGACTTGAGGAGTAGAAGGGTTATTCTTAGCCTGATTCAGTCTTTCCAAGAGACTGCCGCCATTTATGCTCTTAAAAGGTTTATTAAAGACCCGACTCAGAAAATATCCTTGTTTATGCCAATAATCAGGGACCACATAGGCTCAATACCCAAGGATCTGTCGTCTAGACTTTTTCACTGTGATTCGGTGGATGCGAAGTTGCTTGCCATGAGAATCCTGCTGGCTGAGGAGGATGAGGGTGTAAGAAATGACATAGGGCGGATTATTAAAGATGGTGAAAATGAACTTGTATTGGGTTTGCTTGACCTGATCAGTGAGTTTAGAATTACTGAACTGATGGACACCATAGTCAACAGGATCGGTACATTCTACATTGATGAGAGTAGGTATAAGTATATCGTGAAGACTATTGATACAATCTCTTGGTTAGATTCAGAAGCCTTTAGGGATTTGGAGAGCAGATTGATGGGAAAGAGGTTTACGCTTTCGCCAAAAAACCTCAGGAGAATCAAGAAGTATTTAAAAGGAGTTAGCCATGACCACATATCCAGATAGAAATGACCATATTTTGCCCGATTTGTTAGGGGCAATCAATTCCATAAAGCTGTATTCCCACAAGCATCCACAAGCAAGATCATCCGTGGATCGTGTAATGGATAGGCTTGACCAGGTTTTTAAAACCGAAGACAAGCTGCTTATCGGAGTATTCAATGACAGCATATTGGTTAATCAGAAGCCGGTTGTGGGAATCGGGCGAGTGTCTGAGTCCATGGTAAGGTTGCTGAATGAGGTAGACATTGATCAGATTGTGTTTTTAAAGGGATTGTACAAGGAAGAGTTCACCATGTTTCTGATGGAAACCTTCGGAGCAAATGCTGGTAGTGCAGAGATACTAGATTATTCACATATATTGCTGGGGAGGATATCTACAGAAGATAAGGAAAGTGATGATAGGAATGTTGATTCGATTATGGACTTGAACTCATCACAAGACTTCATTTGGATGCTGCAGAATCTTGACCCCCAAAATCCCTTCAATTTCAAGACGGTAAAGGACCTCTCTGTGGATTTGATTGAGACATTCAGATATTCAGCAAGTCCATTGAAGTATCTGGCTGAAGTTAAAAGTGAAGATGAATACACCTATGTGCATACAATCAATGTAGCATTGCTCTCCATGTCCCTAGCCAAGCATATTGGCATTGTAGGATCGGAGCTGACGGATATAATCTATGCTGCCTTGATGCATGATGTTGGGAAAATGCTAGTTCCAAATGAGATACTGAACAAAGCTGGTCCCTTGACCCCCAGTGAATTTGAAACTATAAAATCCCATACTTTGAATGGGGTCATGTATCTGTGCAATCAGAAGGGGATACCAAAAATAGCAATTTTGGCTGCCTTGGAACACCATATCAAATACAACGGCGGTGGATACCCGACAATAACCCAGAGCTGGAAACCTCATTTTGTCAGTCAGATTATAAGCATTGCGGATATATACGATGCCTTAAGAAGCAACAGACCATATCGAGCTCGTCTAGAGCATGACCAGATTATTGGGGTATTGCGCCACGATGCAGGGACTGGTTTAAATCCAAGATTGGTGGAAGTTTTTATCGATATGCTTGATAATCAGCCTAAGGAATAAATATCAGGTAATGGATAGAGTGGAAGGATCCAATTGCAAATCTATTCGGGTCATACCATTAATAGATTCAGACACAATCCATGGAATATCCTATCAAAAATACACTTTAACATATTGCGGTGTTGATATATAATATATTTCAAGTATAAAATGAGAAAAAGAGAGGAAAACAACAATGAATAAAGCTCATAGAAACAGAATGATTATTTTCATAGTGGCAGCTTTATTATTGACCCTTGTTTCATATCTTTCCTTCAAACTTCCGTCAGAAGATTACAAGATTATAAGCAATGAAAAAATTGACCTGAACCAAGGGTGGACTGTGGAGTATGATAATGTTGTTGTGAATGATGTAAGCCTTCCACATGACCTTAGACTGGAGGAGAATGTCAATTACACGGCAAGGCTTATACTTCCTGAGGGTTTGGACAACCATATCAGACTTAGGATAAGGTCCTCCATGCAGGATGTGATAGTATATGTGGATGGCAATGAGATCTTCAGAGATATCAAGAATAATGATGGCAGGTTTATGGCACCTGATGCAAGTCTGTGGCATCTGTTTGAACTTCCAAATGACAGTGGTGGCAAGGAGCTCAGGATTGAGATGCAGTCCCCGACCATAGCATTTTCAGGGATGCTGAACGAGGTTTATGCAGGGCAGGGAAAGGACCTGATCTTTGATGTTATAGGCAGCAATATTTTCAAGTTAACACTTAGTGTAATATTCCTTGCATTTGGAGCAACAACCCTTGTTCTTTCGGGATTGTTCAGAAATCTTGAAGACAATAGGCTCATATATTTGGGAGGCTTTGCTGTTTTTGTTGCAATCTGGAGCTTCAGTGAATCAAAGATTATGCAGCTGTTCATAGGAAACAGGTTTATCATTGGTGGACTGAGCTATATGATGATTCCCTTGATTGCAATATCATACTTGCTTTTCCTCAAGGAATCGGTATTGCGGAAGTACAGATCCATCATGGTTGCATTTGCTGTTATGTTTCTGGTTAATATGGTATCAAACTTGTATTTTCAGCTGACTGGAATAGTTCCTTTCATTGTCAGTATGCAGATTACTGTATTGCTTATTCTACTGATCTTGGCAGCCTCCATATTTTTCATGGTACTGGAGTGGAAGAGGCATGACAATGAGCAGGCTAAGAATATGCTTATATATTCTAGCACTTCAGGCTCATTTTTGATTGTTGAGGTCATTGTTTTCCTATTGGGAAGATACGAAATGACAGGATACTTCACAGGAATTGGGATACTGTTATTCTTTATTCAAATCTCATATAACACATTCAGGACCATGAACAATATGATTCAGAATCAAAAGGAATCAGAGATACTGAAGAAGCTTGCATACAAGGATATACTCACAAATATGGGAAACAGGGCTGCCTTTGAGAGATACATTGATGGACTGAGAGGTGAAAAGGGCAGCAAGACATTTAGATTGGCAATGATGGATATTAACAACCTGAAATACATCAATGACAACTATGGACATAAAGAGGGCGATGATGCCATCAGAGCCTGCAGCGGAGTGATAGAGAAGCATCTGAAGCCACATGGTGACTGTTTTAGACTAGGTGGAGATGAATTCGCCTGTGTAATTTTCGACCTGGATGATGAAGCCTTTGAAGAGAAGGTAGTTAGGATGAGAGAGGAGCTTAATAAAGCAAAACCTGACCATGAATATGTGCTTGATATTGCCATCGGTTCTGATATATATGATCACAATAAGCATGACGATATTGGCGATTTCATACACGAAACTGACCTTAAGATGTATTCCAACAAGAAAAGGATCAAGAAGAGAGGATATGGAACAGTTTAGCATGGAGTCATGGGATATATTAAATATTAATAAAATGGCCCCCACATTACATGGGGAACCATTTAAACTTAAGGGGCTATATTAGTGTGTACACTCTGGCATTTGCAGACATTGTGATATTCCCAGGTCCATTTCCTGGGCACACTGTGCAACATTTAGTCCGCCTTTTGTTGTTGCCATTCTGGAAACATTATTTGCTGCAAATGCTGTGCTTGATGATGCGAAAATCAGTAGGCTTAGTATTGATAATGACATGATTTTTTTCAATTTTTATTCCTCCTAGAAATGTGTTGTTATTTGTCATGGTTTTTTAACCATATTTAATTTATATATAAAAATTGTGGCCAAATTATGACCGAAAAAAACGATTAAAATATTTTAGCAGAAGCGTATGTCCTTGTACAACGATATGCAAAGATAGACATACTGTCAAAGCGTGAGATAGCAGACATTAATCCCGATATAAGTGTTACAACCATTGAAAAAGCTCTTTCTGATTTACTAAAAGATGGATACATCAAAAAAGTCGGATCTGGTAGAGCAACTGCATATGTTAAAAATATAGATTCGCAGGAGTATGAAGAATAATATGTTTTTTCAGCACCCTTATTTTATTTTGTAAATTAAAATAAAATAAGGGTTAGTTTTTGCAAGTGTTATCTGCAACATTAGTTTCCAATTGATACCAGATTAATGGTAGAATAATATCAATAAGTACTGTTTGATATGAACAGACTAACTGTGATTTAGAGGTGTACTTTTATGCAATTGTTTAAAACCCTGTCGGATGACTTTTTCAAACCCCTTACAAGTAAATACAAGGATACATATGTGGATTGTTTGGAGATGATCTACGAAACCTACAGAACTGAATTTTCTTTCGGCGTTGAGAGGGAGGTTTTGCTTGGAAAGCTAGAGCAATACTTTGATGAAAAGTATCCTGAGGAAATGGTTTTTGACGAGGAAGAGATATCAGTCACAGACTCAAGGTCCAAGGCAAACGCAGTCCTCAGACACCTTAGAAATTGCGGATGGGTTGAGTATGAACACGACAGCAGCTACAATGTTAAGGTGAACCTGCATGATTATGCTGCAACAATCATTGAAGCATTGATTAAGGTGGATAGAAACGAGGAAATGGAATACCAAAGCGAGATATCATCAATCTATGGCATCCTGATGAACCAAGAAGGTTTTAGAAGGCCATACGAGAATGTTATAAAGAAGGTAATTGAAAACACTGAATACGTGATGGTGGGGCTTAAGAAGCTGAACACATCCATCAAGAATAGGATAGATAATATAACAAGGGATAAGACAGCCTCTGAAATAGTCAGGGATTTCTTTGACTATAACATTGAAATCGGGTCCAAAAGTTATCATAGGATGAAGACAAGCGAGAATATTTCCCATTACAGATTGGAAATAGTTGAAAAACTAAGATATGTTTTGGATGACAAGAATATTTTTGAAAGAACTGTCGACGGATTTATGGAGCTGGAGCAGATAAAGGACCGAAATCAGGCAAGAGAAGAGCTTAAGAATAGGATTCTTCGAACAATCTCATCATTTAAAAACTACGATGAAATAGCCAAGGAAATTGACGAAAAGCACACAAAATACCTATCAAGCTCAGTGGCTAGGGCTAAATTTCTACTGAATGATTCAGGAAACACTGACGGGAAGATTTTTCAGATACTGGCTGTTATGGCGGATGAGCTGAACAGGCAAGATGATTTGGGGATAAATGAAGATGCGGATGAAGATCTTTTAAGGATATTTGAGATTTTCCCACAGGGTTTTCTGGATGGAGATTCTCTCTATGTCATGCCAATAACAAGAAAGAATCAAGTACCTCAGCTACTGGATGAGTCCATGGGCCTTAGCGAGGAAGAGAGACTCTTAAGGAAGCTAGCTTTAAGGGAGAGGCACAGAAACAGATTCTCCAGGAAGAATATTGATTCCTTTGTTATGGATTCACTTGGAGATAACAAGACAATATTAGCATCATCACTGCCATTGTTTACCAGAAGGGACATTATCCGGATAATTTTTATCAGTCTCTATGGACGACATCACCTGTCAGGCTTCAGAATTATTAAGAAGGGAACAGTTGTTGAGAAAAACGGCTTTAGGTTTGAAGATTTTGAGATTGAAAGGCGGGATGAAGATGGACGTATTTAAGGAGAGTATAGCTCAGAGAGATAAGTTCAGAAGCGCAGCCAATAAGCTTCTTAATCATTGCTTTGTCTTAAAGAAAAAGGAAGACACAAGGAACGACTACATCTTCATACTGCAGCATAGAGAGATGTTTGAAGAATACTTTGACCTTTTGGGCTACGAGCTTAGAATCAATGAAAACAGTGATGTAGCTGGCCTTGTAAATTACAATGGAACAGGTAGGTACAGATTAAGGAAGATTGAAACAATACTCCTGTTGATTCTAAGGCTACTGTACATAGAAAAGAAAAGGGAACTAAGCACCAATGATAATATTATGGTTTTTTCAGAGGACATCCATGAAAAGTACCAGATGCTTAAGATAGAGTCCAAGCCAAATATTGACAAGACAACATTTCGTGATTCGATTAGGTTGTTCAAAAGATTCAATATCATCTCAAATGTTGACACTGATGTGACACAGTCTGATTCAAGGATAATTATCTATCCTTCTGTCTTGTTTGCAGTTCCCGGGGAGAATATAAACAATATGATAGAAGAAATTTCAGATAGGCTGAACAAGTATGCAGGTGGAGGTGTTGATGATGAAGAAACTGACCAGGATCAGGCTGATTAATTGGCATTATTTTGTGAATGAAACGATTGAGGTTGATGGATCCTTTCTGATTTCTGGTGAAAACACATCTGGAAAATCGACAGTTCTAGATGCAATACAGCTTGTACTGACCACCAACACCAGGAAATTCAATACAGCTGCAAATGAAAAGAGCCGTAGGGACTTAAGGGGATATGTCAGATGTAAGACTGGGGATGAGGATAACACATACCAAAGAAAAGGTAGTGTGATTTCCTATGTAGCCCTGGAGTTCTTTGAGGAAACAAATGCAAAGTATTTTACTCTTGGTGCAATGATAGAGTCTCGTGATGAGGAAGCAAAGCTTGATACCAGATGGTTTGTGGAAGAGTGCAAGCTTGATGAGCTTGCTTTTATAACCGACGGTAGGCCATCAATGAAGGGTGAATTCAGACGAAATGATAGGAAGGTTGAGCTCATAAGCCAGATGGGTGAAGCCAAGCAGAGATTTGGGAGAAGGCTTGGAAACCTGGAGGATCGATTTTTTGATATGATTCCCAAGTCCCTTGCATTTAAGCCCATGGATAATGTAAAGGACTTTATCAACAAGTTTATTCTTTCCGAGAAAAGAATTGAGGTTGATTCGCTTAGAAAAAACATACGGCTATTGAAGGATTTTGAGGATCTTATGGTAAAGACGAGTAACAAGATTGATTCCCTTGAAAGCATTCTTGTCAAGGAAGAGGAAATCCAATCAAAGGAAAATGATAAGAAGGTCAATGAAATACTTCTACAAAAAGCCGGACTTGAGAAGCTTAAGAATGAAATGGATAAGTTAGAAAGGGAAATATTTCTGATAAAGGGAAGACATGAAAATGCAATCCTAAGAGGAAGCGAGACCGAGAAGGCATATGAAAGCGAAAATAACAGGCTGATAGGTCTTGAAGCTGCCCATCAGAACAATGAGGTCACAAGACTGATCCAGGATATTGAGAATGAAATCAGGTCAATGGAAAAGGAAAAGGGGCATCTCTCGGAAAAGATAGCCAGACTTTCCAGCATGCTGAAGAAATGCCAAAATGCTTTTGAACTGCTCTTTAAGGAGGGTAGTTCCTCCATCACCAAGAACCAAATAGATGACCTGGGCAAACCGCAAGGTTCATTGGAAGAAAAATTGGAAATGGCATACGAAATGGAGGGAATGGTCAAAAGGAACAAGAGATTTTATAACAAACAGCTCTACAGTACAAATCAAAAAATCAATGAGCTTGAGTATAGGAGAAGAAAGCTACAGGAAGAGATAAAGGATCTACAGAATAAGAAGCTCCTGTATCCAGACAGTACAGTCCAGCTTAGGGAGGAAATACTTGCTGAATTCAAGAAGCGCGGAATAGCTGCAAATGTCTGGATTTTCTCGGAGCTTCTGGAAATCACCAATCCTTCATGGCAAAATGCCATTGAGGGTTATCTAAACACCCAAAGGTTCTACCTGATTGTGGACCCAAGATATTACGAAATTGCACTACATACATACA
Source organism: Gudongella sp. DL1XJH-153 (assembly GCF_049310905.1). NCBI lineage: Bacteria > Bacillati > Bacillota > Tissierellia > Tissierellales > Tissierellaceae > Gudongella > Gudongella sp. DL1XJH-153. Next base: position 105,454 of record NZ_JBMEMN010000002.1, on the reverse strand, counting down.
ACAGAGTAAGGGACAGGATTCATTCTGTTGGGCTTGTAAACACTGAAAAACTAGATCTTGAGCTTGAGGCTGACCGGTCATCTCTGGCATATTATGTCACCAGCAACAATCGATATGCAAGATCATATGCATATTACCTATTGAACAGAGTGACAAGGTGCTCTAGGCTTGAGGATCTGAAGAAGCATAAAGTAGCTGTTACTGAAGGGTGCATGTTGTATCAGAATTATGCTGTTAGAAAGATAAATGAAAAGGTTTATAATCCGCCCTACATTGGAGCGATTGCATATAAGAAACAGCTTGAAATTAGGGAAAGTGAGCTTGAGGAAGCAGTGACTGAGCTGGCATCTCACAGAAGCGTTGTGAACAAGCATGAACTTGTGTTGGAGGCACTGGATTTATGCCATATGGATACCATAAAGGAAAATATCTCTGCTCCTGATGAGCTTGCTAGAATTGATGAAAACCTGTATATAAAGAAAAAGGAGCTTGATCAAGCGAGAAGCAATCCCACATATCTTGAGATTCAGCTTGAGATTACAGAATGCAGTAAAAAGGTGCAGAAGCTTCGCAAGGAAAGCAGGGATTATACATCACTCTGCACAAGTCTAGAAAAGGATGTGGAGTCGAACAAGGCTAGATTGGTTGATCTGAACAGAAATTTTGATTATAAGCAAGCTATCTTTGAAAAATTAAGAGATAGTGAGCCTGTTGCCTTCGAAGAAGGAATGTTTAAATTTCAGGAGCAGTCAAGATCCAAGTCACCGGAAATAATAATTACAAACTTCTCTCCCTACACACAGGGTTTGGAGAATACAATGATCAAGCTAACAGATCTGCTGAAGGATATGCAAAGGGATTATTGCAGCAAATATGACTGTGATTTTGGTACCGGGCGAGAGGCAATGGAGGACTTTATCAAGGAGCACCACAAACTCGTTTCATCTGATATAGTCAAATTCGAGGATGAGCTGGCAAAAGCCAAGGATAATTGCGAGCTTGAGTTTAAGGAATCCTTCCTTGCCAGAATAAAGGAGAACATTGAAAGTGCGAGGCTTGAGTTCAGGCAGCTGAATAAGGCTCTAAGAGGCATTTATTACGGGGATGACAGCTATAAGTTTGAGATTACAAACAACAAGAAGAAGGAAAGGCTGTATCAGATGATTATGTCAGATCAGAATACCGGAGGCAGCCAGATGTTTCGCTACAGCTTTGAAAGTCAGTACAAGGAGGAAATCGGCGACCTTTTCGACAAGTTAACTGCATATGATGACATGGGCGACAAGGTGATTCTGGAGTATACAGACTACAGGAGCTATCTCGACTATGATATCATCGTTGAAAAGAAGGATGGCACCAGCCAGAGGTTTTCAAACATATATGGCGAGAAAAGCGGCGGGGAGACCCAGACCCCTTATTATGTTGCCATAGCAGCCTCCTTTGTGCAGCTTTACAGGGCGGGTAATACCATTAGAATAATTATGCTGGATGAGGCTTTTGACAAGATGGATGATAATAGAATTGCATCAATGATGGACTTCTTTAACAGCCAGAATTTCCAGATAATATTGGCTACGCCCCCAGGCAAGATGGAGATAATAGGTGAGAAGGTTGACACTGTTCTATTGGCTATCAGGGAAGGAAACAATGCGATTGTAGAGGTGTATGACCTATGATGGGCAAATATGAAAAAGCAATCCTGAGTGAGCTTTTGGACAAGTATGAAAACAGCAAGAGTTTTAAGGGAAGCAACAAAGTGAACCAAAGTTTTAAGGTAAGGATTTCAGCATTGTTTCCAAAGTACGATGACCATTCAAATTACAGTCTTTTTAGGGACATTAACGAAGAAGTTGAAGTCTTGATGAGAAAGGGTCTGGTGATATCAAAAAAATCAGGTGGAGGTGTTATCAGGGAGGTTTACCTCAAAACTGAGACAATAAATGAAGCCTACAAGTATCTAAACAGGACACCTAAAAGTGAAATCAATTACAGATTGGAAGGCATATTAAAAGAGTACCTGGGTTATGGTAGAATTCTAGATGGTTATTTGGCAGATCAGCTTAAGAGGCTTCAGGAAAATAGGAGTGTAAGGTTCTTCTTAGGCGATTTCGGTGAATTTGAAAGAATTCTTCTTGCAGTAAAAGAGCTGGAAAAGCTTGAAAACGAGCAATTTATAAGGGAGTTCTCGGTTCAACTTTATAATGATTCAAAAGCCTTTGGGAACATACAGAGCAGGGTTGAAAGTCTGCTATTCGAATATGGAGACTTTCCTGAAAAAGATGAGATTCTTGGAAACTTCAATCTTGTCAGAACTCCCACACACGTTAATTTCAAGGGAGCAGGCAAGGTATGTCTTTCCGGCCAGGAAATTGATTTAAGTAGGCTATCTTCGGATATTGCAATATCATCCAGTATGCTTGGTGATATTGATTCTGTTAAGGTTTTCAGGGGAAAGGTAATGACTGTCGAAAATCTAACAACTTTTCATAGCTTTCAAGAGAAGGACTATTTTGTAATCTATTTAGGTGGATTTCATAACAGGGTGAGAAGGGATTTTATAAAAATGCTCTATGATCAAAACTCTGATGCCACTTACTATCACTTTGGAGATATCGATGCAGGAGGGTTCCTTATCCTCGAACATTTAAAGGATACAACTGCTGTTAGCTTCATGCCTTATAAAATGGATATAGATACCTTGAAGAAGCATAAAGAGTACGGCAAACCTCTTACTGAGAACGATAAAAAAAGGCTGAAAAAGCTTTTAAACAGCCAGTACAAGGAAACAATAGAGTATATGTTGGAGAACAACATCAAACTTGAGCAGGAGGCCATTGTATAAGTTTCTGGCAGAAAAAATATTAAGAAAAATTAATCGAACACTTGTACGGTTAACGATATTATGATAAAATATAGTTAATAATTTCGTACAGGATTTGTGATATAATATCCCTACGGATGAAATTGTGGAGGTGGCCTTATGACCAATGAAGAATTTCAAAGGATAGTGCTGGAGGAATTAAAGGATCTGAAGGTGGGTCAAGGCAAGCTTGAAGGCAGAATGGACAAGCTTGAAGAA